>NZ_JBHWJL010000025.1:0-33880 GCF_042731495.1 Streptomyces sp. NPDC059853 | reverse complement strand
CATGTGGGCCCTGGGCACCGAGTGCGCGGTGTGTGCTGGAGCCGAAGTTGCGGTGCCCGGTCTGGCGGAGTACGCCGCCCGGCGGGGCTCCACGCGGCTGCTGACGGAAGCGCGCCGGCTGCGCGACGTACTGGCCGCGCGGTCCTGACCGCCGCGCGGCCGGTGGCTTCCCGGCGGCGCTCCCTACGGGCCGCCGGGAAGCCACCGGGTCACAGCGCCGTCATCACGTGCTTGACCCGGGTGTAGTCCTCCATGCCGTAGGCGGAGAGGTCCTTGCCGTATCCGGACTTCTTGAAGCCGCCGTGCGGCATCTCGCCCACCAGCGGGATGTGGGTGTTGATCCACACGCAGCCGAACTCCAGCGCCTTGGACAGCCGCATGGCGCGGGCGTGGTCGCGGGTCCACACCGAGGAGGCGAGACCGTACTCCACGTCGTTCGCCCACCGCACGCCCTCGGCCTCGTCGGTGAACTTCTGCACGGTGATGACCGGGCCGAAGACCTCCTGCTGGATGATCTCGTCGTCCTGGCGCAGCCCGCTGACCACGGTGGGGGCGTAGAAGTAGCCGCGTTCGCCGATCCGCTTGCCGCCGGTCTCGATCCTGGCGTGGGCCGGCAGCCGGTCGATGTAGCCGGCCACCTTCTCCAGGTGGGCGGCGCTGTTGAGCGGGCCGTAGGTGCAGTCGGGGTCGGTCACGTCGCCGGTCTTGACCTCCTGCGCCGCCTTGGTGAGGGCGGCGACGAAGTCGTCGTGCAGGGACTCGTGCACCAGCACCCGGGTGGCCGCCGTGCAGTCCTGGCCGGCGTTGAAGAAGCCGGCGTCGCGGATGCCCGCGACGGCGGCCTGGAGGTCGGCGTCCTCGAAGACCAGACAGGGCGCTTTGTCGCCCAGTTCCAGGTGGACGCGCTTGAGTCCGGCCGCGGCGCCCGCCGCGACCTCGCCGCCCGCGCGTACCGAACCGGTGATCGACACCATGGCGGGGGTGGGGTGATCGACCATCAGCCTGCCGGTGTCCCGGTCGCCGCAGACGACGTTGAACACACCGGGCGGCAGGATCTCGCCGAGCAGCCCGGCGGCGTACACGGTGGAGGCGGGGGTGGTGTCGGACGGCTTGAGCACCACGGTGTTGCCGGCCGCGAGCGCGGGGGCGAACTTCCACACCGCCATCATGATGGGGTAGTTCCATGGCGCCACCTGGGCGCAGACGCCCACCGGTTCGCGGCGGACGAAGGAGGTCATGCCGGTCATGTACTCGCCGGCGGACTTGCCTTCCAGCATGCGCGCGGCGCCCGCGAAGAAGCGGATCTGTTCGAGCATCATCGGCAGTTCTTCCTGCCGGGTCAGCTCCAGCGGCTTGCCGGTGTTCTCGCACTCGATGGCCAGCAGTTCGTCGGCGTGCCGCTCGAAGGCGTCGGCGACCTTCAGCAGGGCCAGCTGGCGGGCGGCGGGGGTGGCGTCCCGCCAGGCGGGGAACGCCTCGGCGGCGGCGGCCATGGCGGCGTCCACGTCGGCCGGCCCGGAGAGCGGGGCCAGGGCGTAGGCCTCACCCGTCACGGGGTCGATCACCTCGGTGGTGCGCCCGTCGTGGGCGTCGCGGAACGTACCGCCGATGTAGTTGCGCAGCCGGCGCGGTTCGGTGGTCACAACGGCCTCCTGCTCGCTGGTTCTGGGGAGGGTGGGACACCTCACCCTATGCCCGTACGCCTCTGTGGCAACACCGCCGCTGTCGAGAAATCTCCGCCCTGAGCGGCGCCGTCCCGGGAAAAACAACGAATCAGCACACGAATCATGGGAGATTTTCCGGCCTTCCGGGGGCGCTCTTCGCTCGTCCGGGCGCCTGGCGCCGCCCGGGGCCGCCCCCTGGCGTACACCCGGTCGCGCGCCTCGCCGACCCGCTCCGCTATGTCCCGATTCGCGGCCTCCCGTTGCTAGCATCGCCGCTCCGGCGGCAGCAGCGCCTGTGACCGTCGCACCGGCCGGTCGGTTCCCCCGGCCGGGCGGCACCAGCCCTCATGAGCGGAGGTCCCGGCAAGGATGGCTCCACCAGACGACGACGTGCTGTGGGCGCGCGACGTGCACTACTCCCACGGCGGCTCCCCCGCGCTGCTCGGGGTCTCCCTGGGCATCCAGGAGAGCGAGATCGTGGCCGTCACCGGCCCCCGGGGCTGCGGCAAGACCACACTCCTGGGCTGTCTGTCCGGGCTCCTGGTGCCCAGCGGGGGCGAGGTCTGGTTCAGCGGAATGCCGGTGCACACCCTGACCCCCACCTCGCGCGAGCGGCTGCGCCGCGACAAGTTCGGCTGGGTCGGCGACCGTCCCCACCTGGTGCCCGAGCTGACCGCCTGGGAGAACGCCGCCCTGCCGCTGCTGCTCACCGGCACCGGCCACCGCGCCGCCAAGCGCGCCGCGCTCGACTGGCTCGAACGGCTCGACGTCCGCGACTGCGCGCGCAAGCGGCCCGCCGCGCTGCTCCAGGCGCAGCGTCAGCGCATCGCGATCGCCCGGGCGCTGGTGCACAAGCCGGCCGTGGTCTTCGCGGACGAGCCCACCGCGCCACTGCACCGGGCCGACCGGGCCCAGGCCCTGCGGACGCTCACCAGCGCCGGACGCTCCCACGGGATCACCGTGGTGCTCGCCACCCACGACCCGGAGGTCGCCACGCTCGCCGACCGCACCCTGACCCTGCTGGACGGCCGCGAGGCCGACTCGACGTCCGAGCCGGCATGCTCGCTCTCCGCCTAGCCCGCGGCTCCGGGCCGCTGGCCCTGGCCCGCCGGCTGCTGGTGGCCGTCGCGGCGGGCGGCGTGGGGTTTCTGCTGCTGAGCGGCCTGGGCTGGGCCAGCGCCCATCCCGGGGACGGCGACCAGGCGGCGCTGCGGCTGGCCTGGTGCCTGCTGCCGATCGCCGCGACGGTCCAACTGGCGGTGGCGGTGGCGCGCGCCGACCCGGCGGGGCGCCCGCGCTCGGGACTGGACACGGCCGGTCTCGGCCCGGCGCGGCTGCCGGTGCTGGCGGCGGTGTCCACGGCGATCGCCGCACTGCTCGGCAGTGCGCTCGCCCTGCTGGTGTTCCTTCATCTGCGCGGCGACATCTCCGGGCTCCCGTTCGACGGCGCAGCGTCGGGGCTGCTGGCGGCCGACCGGCCGCTGCCGCTGGCCGCCGCGCTGACCCTGCTGACGATCGTTCCGGCGGCGGCGGCCGTCGCGGCGGCGCTCGCGCTGCGCGGGCGGGCGGCACCGGCGCGGCAGTCCTCGCCGCTGCCGCCCCCGATGCCGCCGGCGCCCGCGGTCCCGCCCGGCATGGCGGGGGCGACCGCGGCGGACTCCGGACCGGGCGAGCCACCGGTGCAGGCCCCCACCGGGCTGCCGTGGGGGGCGGCGCTGACCGGCGCGGGCATCGCGTTCAGCGGGTACGCCGGGTTCACGGAGCGTCCGCCCAGCGACGCGGACGGGGCGCTCACCCTGCCGGGCGCGCTCAGCGGGCTCACGCCGGGCGTGGTCGCGGGCTGGCTGCTGATCGCCACCGGTGTCATCGTGGCGGCGCCCTCGCTCACCCATCTGTGCGGCCGGGCGCTGGCCGTCGGACGTCCCGGGGCGCTGCGGCTGCTGGCGGGGCGGGTGCTGCAGAGCGAGGCGGAGCGGCTGGGGCACGCGGTCGGCGCGCTGTGCGTGGCCGTCGCGGCGGCGCTGGCGGCGCTCCACCTCGACGGGCCGCGGCTGTTCGGGCCGCTCAGCGCCCTGGGGACCGGCATCGTGCTGGTCTGCGCCCTGGGCACCATCGCGGCGACGGTCCACGAGTCACGGACGGCGCGGGCGGCGGCGACCGCCGCGCTGCTGCGGGTGGGCGCGCCGCGTGGTCTGATCCGCCGCGCTGCACTGCTGCGGATCGTGGCGGTGCTGGTGCTGTTCGCACCGCTGACCTGGCTGGTGTTCCAGACGCTGGTGCTGCCGATCCGCGCCTAGGCCGTCCGGCGCCGTTGCCGGTTCCGGCGGTTGGCCGCGAGGCGTCAGCCGGGCCGGCGCCGTATGGGGGACGCGCCCGTACGGCAGACGGCCGGGCGCTCCGCGCGAGCGACGCGTCCCGCCCACGGCCGCCGCGCCCCCGGACCGCGACCAGCCGGCCGCGACGGGACGCCGCGGCCGGCCTGGCGGACTTCACCGCGCGGACGTGCCGCGGTCAGCGCACGGGCCGGAACGGTGCGAAGGGGGCCTCGGCGATCCGGCCCTCCCGGACCACGACCGTGCTCACGGGAGCGCCCACCACGCCCGAGGGGAGATCCACCGTCAGCAGATACCGCCCCGGGGCGGCGTGGGCGAACCCGAACCAGCCGGTGCCGTCCGTCACCGTCCGCACCGTGCCGCCGCCCGCGCCGAGGTGCCGCAGGGTGACCCGGGCCTGATCCAGCGGCGTCCCGTCGCGCAGCGCCAGTTCGCCCGTCACATGGCCGTCGGCAGGAGCCGACTTCCACGCCATGCCGGGCACCGTGGCGGGCTCGGCGAACGGCGCGTCCGGGCCGGTGGTGAGCGCGGCGGTGAGCCGTTCCCGCTCGGCCGCGAGCCCGTTCTCCGCGACGTCCATGCTCGGGTTCGCGTAGGAGTAGCCGCTCCAGCCCGCCGCCGTGTTTCCGGCGGGTGTGGGGGCCAGGGCCTCCCGCAGTTGGGCGAGACTGCCCTCCACCGGGTTGAGGTAGAGCGCGGGGCCGGTGACGCCCTGCCGGCCGGCTTGGGCGTCGGCGAGGAACTGGGTCCATTCGCTGTACATCTGCGCCTGGTCGGGGTTCCAGTCCCGTTTGTAGTTCATGGTGACCACGGTGTCGGTGATGCCCTCGGCCAGCCACCCGGCCCAGTCCTGCAGCACCTCGGCGTAGGTGCGGGTCGCCTCCCAGCCGCCCACCGACTGGGGCCCGAAACCATAGGTGATGGCGTTGACCGACAGACGTGCGGCCGGATCCTCTTCCCACATACCCAGGTAGATGCGGCGGACCAGGGAGGTGACCTGGTCGCGGCGCCACTGGCTCCAGGCGGCGTCGTCGGGAGCGGGGGTATCCGTACGGCCGGTGACCTCGCGGAAGCGTTCCAGTGCGACCTCGTTGTAGCCCCAGTCGCTGTGCGTGGTGGTGGAACTGCCGTCGGGGTAGCGGATGTAGTCGAGGTTGATGCCGTCCACGTCGTACTCGCGTACGAGCGAACGGATGGCTTCGACGATGTACGCGGCGGCGTCCGGGTGCCCGGGGTCGATGTAGGAGTTGGCGCCCTGCAACTCGGTGCCGTCGGCCTTCCTGTTCAGCCAGCGGTCGCGGCCCTCGGCGGTGGGCCCGTGCCGGTTGAAGACGTGATCGGCGGAGCGCGGCGGAGTGGCGCTGTTCCACAGCGTGTTGACGTTCACCCAGGCGTGGACCTGGAGTCCTGCGGCGTGCGCCTGGGCGATGACCTCGTCCAGCGGGTCGTAGGGGGCGGGGGCGATCGCGGCGTCGGTGCGCGGGTACAGCGCCCGGTTGCAGAAGCAGTCGTAGCGGCGGGCGGTCTGCACGATGAGCACATTGGCGTTGACGGCGCGGGCGTCGTCGATCAGTGTGCTGACCTGTTCCGGGGTGTAGATACCGTCGTTGAAGGCATCGACCCAGTAACTGCGCCACTGTTCGGGCGGCGATGCCGACAACTCGGCGCGGGCCGGGCCCGCCAGGACGACGCTGCCGAGCAGGAGGCTCAGCGCGGTGAGCAAAGTGGCCACGATCCGTCTCATACGGCCCTTCCCGGGGTGGTTGACGGGACGCCGACAATTTACTTCGCCACCCGGCGGACGTACAGACAGAAACTTTCATGCGTCGGCCGGTTCGTCCCCGCCCTCGGCCCCGGCCAGCGGCACCACCTCACGCGGATCGAAGACCACCCGCACCCGTTCCCCTTCCGCCGGGGCGTGCCGCAGCGGTACGGACGCCTCCAGCTGTGGCCCGCGCTCGGGATCGAGCAGGACCACCACCCGCTCGCCCCGGAACGTACGCGCCGTCACCGTGCAGCGCGGACCGTCCGCCGCGCCGGTGTCCGCGCCGCCACCGCCGCTGCCGTCCCCCGTGATGCCCACTCCGGACGGCCGGATCAGCAGCCGTCCGACGCCCTCGGGGGTCCCCTCCGGCACCGGCACCGCCCCCCACGGCGTCTGCGCCACACCGCCACGCACCGTCGCACCCGTCACATTGCGGAAGCCGAGGAACCGGGCCACGAACTCGGACGACGGGCGCTGCCACACCTCCGCCGGGCTGCCGCTCTGCGCGATCCGCCCCGCCCGCATCACCACCACCCGGTCCGCCAGGGCGAACGCCTCGCCCTGATCGTGGGTGACGGCCAGGACCGTGGTGCCCAGCCCGCGGAACAACTGCCGCAGCTCCACCACCAGCCGCTCCCGCAGCCCCCGGTCCAGCTGCCCCAGCGGCTCGTCCAGCATCAGCAGCCGCGGGCGGGGCGCCAGCGCGCGGGCCAGCGCCACCCGCTGCTGCTCGCCGCCCGACAGCGAGCCCACCGACCGGCCGCCGGCACCCGGCAGGCCCACCAGATCGAGCAGCTCGGCCACCCGCTCCCGCGCCGCACGGCGGGGCACGCCGCGCATCCGCAGCCCGAAAGCGATGTTGCCGCCGACATCACGCTGCGGAAACAGCTGATGGTCCTGGAACATCAGGCCCAGACCGCGCCGGTGAGTGGGGACCCCTGACTGGTCCTCCCCGCCGAGCAGGACCGTACCGGCGTCGGCAGGACGCAGCCCGGCGACCGCGCGCAGCAGCGTGGACTTGCCGCTGCCGCTCGGGCCCAGCACGCTCACGATCTCCCGTTCGGCAACGTCGAGATGCACATCGTCCAGCGCGGTGTGCGCGCCGAAGCGCACGGTCAGCCCGTCCAGGCGCAGCAGAGGCATCGGGGTACTTCCCTTCACAGCTCTCCGGCGCGGCCGGGGCGCAGCCGCTCCAGGATCAGCAGCGTGGCGGCGCACACCAGCATGAGAATGGTGGACAGGGCCATCGCCTGTCCGTAGTTGAGCTGCCCGGCGCGCCCCAGCAACCGGGCCACCGCGACGGGCAGCGTGGGGGTGTCGGCGCGGGCGATGAAGACGGTGGCGCCGAACTCCCCCAGCGACACCGCGAACGCGAACCCCGCGGCGACCAGCGCCGCCCGCCGTACCAGCGGCAGATCGACCTCGCGCCACACGCGCAGCGGGGAGGCACCCAGGACGGCCGCCGCCTGCCGCAGCCGGTCGTCGACGGCCCGCAGCACCGGCAGCAGCACGCGGACCACGAACGGGACGCCGACCAGCGCCTGGGCCAGCGGGACCAGGATCCAGGACGAGCGCAGATCGAGCGGCGGTTCGTCCAGCGCGATGAGGAACCCGAAGCCGACAGTGACGGCGGAGGTCCCCAGCGGCAGCATCAGCAGGGCGTCGAAACCCCGGGTGAAGCGTCCGGCCCGCCGGGTGAGGGCGGCGGCTGCCAGCCCGCCCACGGTCAGCGCGATGACGGTGGCGACCGCTCCGTACGCCAGCGAGTGCCCGATCGCCTCCCACGGCGCCACCACGAAGGTGCCGCTGTCGGTACTGGTCAGCGCCCGGTAGTAGGTGAGGCCGTAGCCGTCGGGGCCGGCCAGGGAACGTTCCACCAGGACGGCGAGCGGCAGCAGGAGCAGCAGCGCGATGGTGGCCAGGACACCCGCGAGCAGCGACCACTGTGCGGCGCCGCGCGGCCGGTGCGCCGCGGAGCCCGCGTCCACCAGCCGCAGCGCGGATTCGGCGCGGCGCACGGTGCGCGCGTGGAACAGCAGCAGCGCGGCGACCGCCGCGAACTGGAGGAGCGTGAGAACGGCGGCCGTCGGCAGATCGAGCAGTTGCGCGGTCTGCCGGTAGATCTCCACCTCCAGGGTGGCGTAGCGCGGTCCGCCGAGGATCTGCACCACCCCGAAGGAGGTGAAGGTGAACAGGAAGACCATCAGCGCCGCGGAGGCCACCGAGGGAGCGAGCGCGGGCAGTGTCACGCGGCGCCAGGCCGCCGCCCGGCTCGCGCCCAGCACCCGCGCCGCCTCCTCCTGGCGGGGGTCGAGCTGCGACCACAGACCGCCGACCGTGCGCACCACCACCGCGTAGTTGAAGAAGACGTGGGCCAGCAGGATGGCCCACACCGTGGTGTCCAGCCGTACCCCCCACAGCTCGTCCAGCACGCCGCCCCGGCCCAGCAGGGCCAGGAACGCGGCGCCGGCCACGACGGTGGGCAGCACGAACGGCACCGTGACGGCGGCGTGCAGCAGCCGCTTGCCGGGGAAGTCGAGCCGGGCGAAGACGTAGGCTCCGGGCAGCGCGAGGGCGAGGGTGAGCGCCGTGGAGGCGGCGGCCTGCCACAGCGTGAACCACAGCACCTTGCGGATGCCGGGATCGGCGAGCACGTCGGCGGCGGGACCGAGCTGCCAGCTGCCGCCGTCGCGCAGTCCGCGGCCGACGATGGCGGCGACCGGGTAGGCGAAGAACAGGGCGAAGAAGACCAGCGGCACCGCCAGCAGCGCCAGCCGTACGGCGGTGGCCCGGCGGCGTGCCCGCGCGGCCTCCGCGGACCGTGGCGGAGAGGGCGCCGTGGCCGGAGTGCGGGTCGGCGGCTCGGGCAGAGCTGCCGCCCCGCTCCCCCGGCCTACCTGATGACCAGTGAGGTCCACGCCGCGACCCAGCTCTCCCGGTGCTCCGCGATCCGCTGCGGCTCCATGGTCAGCGGCTCCTCGATCGTCTCGCCGTAGGTGACGAACTCCTGCGGCAGTTCGGCGTCGGGGTGCACCGGGTTGACGAACATCTGCAGCGGCAGGTCCTCCTGGAAGTCCTGGCCGATGAGGAAGTCCAGCAGTGCCTGTCCGCCCTCGGGGTTGCCGGCTCCGGAGAGCAGCCCGGCGAACTCGATCTGCCGGAAGCAGGTACCGGTGGAGACTCCGGTCGGGCCCTCCTCGGGCAGTTCGCCCTCGCCGTAGATCACCTCGACGGGCGGGCTGGAGGCGTAGGAGACCACCAGCGGCCGGTCACCCGCACCGCCTGCCGCCCCGGAGAAGCGCTCGTTGTACGCCTGCTCCCAGCCGTCGACCACCTCGACGCCGTTGGCACGCAGCGCCTGCCAGTACTCCTGCCAGCCGTCGTCGCCGTAGGCGGCGACGGTGCCCAGCAGGAAACCGAGGCCGGGCGAGGAGGTGGCGGCGTTCTGCACGACCAGCAGGTCGCGGTAGGCCGGGTCGGTGAGGTCGTCCAGCGTCTGCGGCGGAGCGAGGTCGTGCTCGTCGAAGTACGCGCGGTCGTAGTTGACGCAGATGTCGCCGGTGTCGACCGGGGTCACCCGGTACTCGCCGGCGTCCAGCTGGTACATCTCGGGGATCGCTTCCAGGCCCGCCGCCTCGTACGGGGCGAACACCCCCTCGTCCAGGGCGCGGGAGAGCAGGGTGTTGTCGATGCCGAAGAGCACGTCACCCTGCGGGTTGTTCTTGGAGAGCACCGCCTGGTTGACCATCACCCCGGCGTCGCCCGCGCGCAGGATCCGGACGCGGTAGCCGGTCTCCTCGGTGAAGCGCTCCAGCACCTCGGGCGAGACGTTGAACGAGTCGTGGGTGACCAGCGTGACCTGTTCGCCGCCCGAGGTCCCGGCGCCGTCGGAGTCGCCTCCGCCGCCGCAGGCCGTCAGGGTGACCGAGGCCAGGGCGAGGGCGAGGGCCGCCGCGAGCCGGCGGGTGCTGCTGCGCGTCATCGTGCTGCTTTCTCAAGGAGGGCACACGCGGGCAGCACGAGAGTCGTCGACTTCCTACCCAGCATGACCTGGGCGAGGTTCGAGGGTCTGCGGCCTGCTGCCGCACTCTCAGCGCTGCGAGCGCTCCCCTGTCGGAGTAATGCGATTGTTCGATGTCACGATAGCAGCAGGTCCGGACAGAACCGCCCGGACCGCTGAAGAACGGGCCGGGAGCCCGATCGCGCCCGATCACCGCGGAGTGGGCCGACCCGGCCGACGGTGATGCCGCGGCCCGCTGCCCCGGCGGGCCGGGGCAGCGCCGTTACCGCTCGGCCGCCGCCAGCTGGCCGCAGGCACCCTCGATCTCCTGCCCCCGGGTGTCCCGGACGGTGACCGGCACGCCCTGGGCCTCCAGCGCCGCGACGAACGCCGCCTCGTCCTCGGGCCGGGAAGCCGTCCACTTGGAGCCGGGCGTCGGATTCAGCGGAATGAGATTGACGTGGGCACGGTGGCCCCGCAGCAGCTTGCCGAGCAGGTCCGCCCGCCACGCCTGGTCATTGATGTCCCTGATCAGCGCGTACTCGATGGAGATCCGCCGGCCGGAACGCTCCGCGTACTCCCACGCCGCGTCCAGCACCTCGCGCACCTTCCACCGGGTGTTAACCGGCACCAGGGTGTCGCGCAGCTCGTCGTCGGGGGCGTGCAGCGACACCGCGAGCCGGCAGCTCAGTCCCTCGTCGGCGAACCGCAGCATCGCCGGTACCAGGCCGACCGTGGAGACCGTGATGCCCCGCTGGGACAGCCCGATGCCGTCCGGCTCCGGGTCGGTCAGCCGCCGGATCGCGCCGACGACCCGGTTGTAGTTGGCCAGGGGCTCCCCCATGCCCATGAACACGATGTTCGACAGCCGCGCGGGGCCGCCGGGCACCTCTCCGTCGCGCAGCGCCCGCATCCCGTCCACGATCTGGTGGACGATCTCCGCGGTGGACAGATTGCGGTCGAGCCCGGCCTGGCCGGTGGCGCAGAACGGGCAGTTCATGCCGCAGCCGGCCTGGGAGGAGATGCACATGGTGACCCGGTCCGGGTACCGCATGAGCACGGACTCCACCAGCGTCCCGTCGTGCAGCCGCCACAGTGTCTTGCGGGTGGCGCCGTCGTCGCAGCTGATGTGCCGCACCACCGACATCAGCTGCGGCAGCAGCCCGCCGGCCAGCCGCTCCCGGGCGGCGGCGGGGATGTCCGTCCAGGCCGCCGGGTCGTCGGTCAGCCGCGCGAAGTAGTGCCGCGACAGCTGCTGGGCGCGGAACGGCTTCTCCCCGAGGGCGGACACCGCCTCGCGGCGCTGCGCAGGGGTCAGATCGGCCAGGTGGCGCGGCGGCTTCTTGGCTCCGCGCGGCGCGACAAAGGTGAGTTCTCCGGGCTTAGGCATGGTTCTGCCAGTGTCGCAGATTCACCCGCGCGGGTTCATCCGGCGCCGGTGAAGGCCAGGTAGAGCAGCCAGGCCACCGGCGCGGTGGGCAGCAGCGAGTCGAGCCGGTCCATGATGCCGCCGTGGCCCGGCAGCAGCGTGCCCATGTCCTTGATGCCCAGGTCACGCTTGATCATGGACTCGCCCAGGTCCCCGAGGGTGGCGCAGATCGCGACCGCGAGGCCCATCAGCAGGCCCTGCCACCACAGGGCGTCCTCGATGAGGAAGCCGAAGCACAGGGCGCCGGCCACCATCGCGAAGGAGATCGCCCCCGCCAGTCCTTCCAGGGTCTTGCCGGGGCTGATCCGCGGGGCGAGTTTGCGGCGGCCCAGCCGCCAGCCCACCGCGTACGCGCCGGTGTCGCTGACGACCACCAGCATCAGGAAGACGAGCACCCGCCACGGTCCGTCGTCCGCCGCGAGCATCAGCGCCACGAAGGTGGCCAGGAAGGGGACGTAGAACGCGGCGAAGACCGCGGCCGTGGCGTCCCGCAGATAGGTCTCCGGGGCGTAGGCCATCCGCCACAGCAGCACCACGAGCACCGTGAGCCCCAGCGCGACCCAGGAGCCCGCCGCACCGCGCAGGTATCCCGCCACCACCATCGCGGCGCCGCCGACCGCCAGCGGCACCACCGGCACCCGGATCTGCTTCTGCTCGGCCAGCCGGCTCGACAGCTCCCAGACACCGACCATGACGGCGACCGCTATCACGCCGAGGAAAACCGGCTTGTACACGAACAGCGCGGCGATGATCACCGCGCCCAGGGCCAGCCCCACGCCGACGGCGGCCCGCAGGTCGCGGCCCGCCCGCTTGCCGCCGGGCGCGGACGCCGCCGGTGCAGGCGTGGCGGCGGCGTCGCCCGGCGCGCCGCGGTCCTGCCCGTGGCCGGTACCGTCACCCGTGTGTCCCGCCGCGTGCTGGTGTGCGTACGCGGGCGGTTCCCCGTACCCGGCCGCGGGCTGGGGCGGGCGCCAGGATGGTTCGTTCACGGGTGGCGGTGTCCTTCGTCCTTCGATGGCGTGGCGGCGGTACGGCGTTACGGGGCGCGGCGGGGCGTGGGAGCCCGCCCGCGCTCCGCTCAGACCTCGAGCAGTTCGGCTTCCTTGTGCTTCAGCAGCTCATCGACCTGGGCGACATACTTGCTGGTGGTGTCGTCCAGCTCCTTCTCCGCGCGCCGCCCCTCGTCCTCGCCGACCTCGCCGTCCTTGACGGACTTGTCGATGGACTCCTTGGCCTTGCGGCGCACACCGCGGATCGAGATCTTGGCGTCCTCGCCCTTGGCCTTGGCGACCTTGATGTACTCCCGGCGGCGCTCCTCCGTCAGCTCGGGGAAGACCACCCGGATGATGTGACCGTCGTTGGTGGGGTTGACGCCGAGGTCGGAGTCGCGGATCGCCTGCTCGATGTTGCGCAGCGCGCTCTTGTCGAACGGGGTCACCACCGCCATCCGGGCCTCTGGCACCGAGAACGAGGCCAGCTGGTTGATCGGGGTCGGCGTGCCGTAGTACTCGGCCACGAGCTTGCTGAACATCGCCGGGTGGGCACGGCCGGTGCGGATCGCTGCCAGATCCTCCTTGGCGACGACGACCGCCTTCTCCATCTTCTCCTCAGCCTCGAGGAGGGCTTCTTCGATCACCACGTGCTCCTGGTTCGAATGTGTATGACGTGACGTGACGGGCCGTCAGGCCCGTCGGCCCTGGCTGTTCACGAGCGTGCCGATCTTCTCACCCTTTACGGCGCGGGCGATATTGCCTTCGGCCAGCAGTTCGAAGACCAGAATGGGGAGCGAATTGTCCCGGCACAGGGTGATCGCCGTGGAATCGGCGACCCGCAGGTCGCGGGTGATGACCTCGCCGTAGTCGAGGGCGTCGTACTTCACCGCGTCCGGGTGCTTGGCGGGGTCGGCGTCGTACACACCGTCCACCCCGTTCTTGCCCATCAGCAGCGCCTCGGCGTTGATCTCCAGCGCGCGCTGGGCGGCCGTGGTGTCGGTGGAGAAGTACGGCATCCCCATGCCGGCGCCGAAGATGACGACGCGGCCCTTCTCCAGGTGCCGCACCGCCCGCAGCGGAATGTACGGCTCGGCGACCTGCCCCATGGTGATCGCCGTCTGCACCCGCGAGTCGATGCCTTCCTTCTCCAGGAAGTCCTGGAGGGCGAGGCAGTTCATGACCGTGCCCAGCATGCCCATGTAGTCGGACCTGGCCCGGTCCATGCCGCGCTGCTGCAGCTCGGCCCCGCGGAAGAAGTTGCCGCCGCCGATGACCACGGCGATCTGGGCACCGTCCCGGACAACAGCGGCGATCTCCCGCGCCATCTTGTGAACGATGTCGGGGTCGACGCCGAGCCCTCCGTCGCCCGCGAAGGCCTCTCCCGACAGCTTCAGGAGAAAGCGGGGAGGTGTGACGTCCTTGCCGTCCGTCCTCTCGGCGGAGGCGGCGCCCTGGTTCATGGAAATCTCCTCGTGCGCATGCTGAGGAGGCCATTGCCCGTGGATCCTTGATGACCCCTGTTCGGCAATGGCCTCCTCGTCACAACTGCGGCCGTCCGGGTCCGAACCCGGCGCAGCCGTACGGCCTGCCGCCCCCGACAATAGCCGGGCGCGGTCCCGTCCGCCCCCGAGGGCGCGTGACGGATTCCGTGATCAGGCGCCGACGCGGAAGCGAGCGAAGTTCTTGACCGTGGCGCCCGCCTCGGTCAGGACCTTCTGCACCGTCTTCTTGTTGTCCTTGGCGAAGGGCTGGTCAAGGAGGACGTTCTCCTTGTAGAAGCCGTTCACCCGGCCCTCGACGATGCGCGCCAGAGCGGCCTCCGGCTTGCCCTCCTCGCGGGCGGTCGCCTCGGCGACACGGCGCTCGGACTCCACCAGCTCGGCCGGCACGTCCTCGCGGGAGAGGAAGCGCGGAGCGAAGGCGGCGATGTGCTGCGCGACGTCCTTGACGACCTGGGCGGCCTGGTCGCCACCCTCGGCCAGCTCCACCAGAACACCCACCTGCGGGGGCAGGTCGGGGTTGGTGCGGTGCAGGTACGAGCCGACGTAGCCGCCGGTGAAGCGGGCGAAGCGGTCGAGAACGATCTTCTCGCCCAGGGTCGCGTTGGCCTCGTCGACGTACGCCTGCACGGACTTGCCGGGCTCGATCTCCGAGGAGAGCAGCGTCTCCAGGTCCGCCGGGGCGGTGTCGGCGACGTGCTGGGCGATGGCCGCGACCGCGACCTGGAACTTGTCGCCCTTGGCGACGAAGTCCGTCTCGCACTTCAGCTCGACGAGCACACCGGAGGTGGCGTCGTCGGAGATCAGCGAGGTGACGGCGCCGTTCTCGGCGGTGCGGCCCTCACGCTTGGCCACACCCTTCTGGCCCTTGACGCGGAGGATCTCCACGGCCTTGTCGACGTTGCCCTCGGCCTCGTCGAGCGCCTTCTTGCAGTCCATCATGCCGGCGCCGGTCAGCTCACGGAGCTTCTTGACGTCAGCGGCGGTGTAGTTCGCCATGGTTGTCTGATTCTCTTCCCGGAATGTCGATGAATCGCTGTGGCTCGCGTCAGCCCTGCTCGGCGGGGGCCTCGGGGGCGGCCTCGGCGGCAGCCTCGGCGGGCGCCTGCTCGGCGGGCTTGTCCTCGGCCTTGGCCTCGGCGGACTCACCGCGCTCCAGCAGCTCGCGCTCCCACTCGGGCAGCGGCTCGCCGGCCGCCTTCTCGCCGCCCTTGGCCGCCTCGGCGACGCCGGAACGGGAGATCAGGCCCTCGGCGACGGCGTCGGCGATGACCCGGGTGAGCAGCGTGACGGAGCGGATCGCGTCGTCGTTGCCGGGGATCTTGTAGTCGACCTCGTCGGGGTCGCAGTTGGTGTCGAGGATCGCGACCACCGGGATGTTCAGCTTGCGGGCCTCGCCGACGGCGATGTGCTCCTTCTTGGTGTCCACGATCCAGACGGCGCTGGGCACCTTCTGCATGTCGCGGATACCGCCCAGGGTCTTCTCCAGCTTGGCCTTCTCGCGGGAGAGAACGAGCAGCTCCTTCTTGGTGAGGCCGGAGGCGGCCACGTCCTCGAAGTCGATCTGCTCCAGCTCCTTCAGGCGCTGCAGCCGCTTGTGCACGGTGGAGAAGTTGGTGAGCATGCCGCCCAGCCAGCGCTGGTTGACGTAGGGCATGCCGACCCGGGTCGCCTGCTCCGCGATGGCCTGCTGGGCCTGCTTCTTGGTGCCGACGAACATGACCGTGCCGCCGTGGGCGACGGTCTCCTTGACGAACTCGTAGGCGCGGTCGATGTACGACAGCGACTGGAGCAGGTCGATGATGTAGATGCCGTTGCGCTCGGTGAAGATGAAGCGCTTCATCTTCGGGTTCCAGCGGCGGGTCTGGTGCCCGAAGTGGACGCCGCTCTCCAGCAGCTCCCGCATCGTGACGACGGCCATGGCCGTTCTCCTCGTGGTGCTCGGTTGTCAGCGCCGGCCGGGCGGCCGACGCTCCTGATGCCCCTGCGCGCTGTGCCGGGGACCGCCTGCGGGGCCGTCCCGGGACCGAGAGTCGCGGCCACCTCAGCGCTTCGGCTGCGAGGCCGGACGCGGTGGTGGCGGGGCATGCGAGGTCGATCCGGGGACCCGGATCGCCACCAGAAGTGTACGGGACCCCGGGCACGCGGGGCGACAGCCCATCGGGGCCCGACCGTGCTCGCCCACCGCGCGGACCGTCCCCCACACAGGTGAACGGGTTGTCCACACCCCGGGGGTTGTCCACAGGCCCGCGCGGGATCTCCGCGGCTGCGGCACCGTCCGGGACGGAGGTGATGCGCGATGACGCGTACGACGGGACGTACCGGCAACCAGCGGGGAGCGCTGGGCCGCTTCGGTGAGGACCTGGCGGTGCGGCGGCTGACCGCCGCCGGCATGGCGGTGCTGGAGCGGAACTGGCGCTGCCGGGCCGGCGAGATCGACATCGTGGCCCGGGAGCCGGGCCCGCAGGAGGTCCTGGTGGTGTGCGAGGTGAAGACCCGCAGGGGCGCCGGGTTCCAGCATCCGATGGCGGCGGTCGGCGCGAGCAAGGCGGAGCGGCTGCGGCGGCTCGCCGAGTGGTGGCTCAGTGAACGCTGGCTGCCCCGGTACGGGGCCCCGCCCTCCGGCGGGCTGCGGATCGATCTGGTCGGCGTCCTGGTCCCGCGCCGGGGAGCGCCGGTGGTCGAGCACGCCAAGGGGGTGGCGTGATGGCGTTCGCGCGGACCTGCGCCGTGGCCCTGGTCGGGGTCGAGGGCGTGGTGGTGGAGGTGCAGGCCGACCTGGAGCCGGGGGTAGCGGCGTTCACCCTGGTGGGGCTGGCGGACAAGTCACTGAACGAGAGCCGGGACCGGGTGCGGGCCGCGGTGCTCAACTCGGGGGCCGAGTGGCCGCAGAAGAAGCTCACCGTGGGGCTGAGCCCGGCGGCGGTGCCGAAATGCGGCAGCGGATTCGACCTGGCGGTGGCCGCCGCCGTGCTGGCGGCGGCCGAACGCATCGACCCCCGGGCCATCGCCGACCTGCTGCTGATCGGCGAGCTGGGGCTGGACGGCGGGGTCCGGCCGGTACGCGGAGTGCTGCCCGCCGTGCTCACCGCGGCGGACGCCGGCTACCGGCAGGTGGTGGTCGCCGAACAGAACGCCGCGGAGGCGGCCCTGGTGCCCGATGTCGCCGTCCTGGGTGTGCGCAGTCTGCGCCAGCTCATCGCCGTCCTCGCGGGGGAACCGGTGCCGGACGAGCCTCCACCGAGGCCGGAGGGCAGCGGCCCCGGGCCGCGCGGCGCCGGCTGGGGCTACCCGCGGCCCGGCGGTCTGTACCGCACCCTCGACGGCACGGAGCGGCCGCCGGATCTCGCCGAGGTGGCGGGGCAGCGGCTGGCCCGCCGGGCTCTGGAGGTCGCTGCGGCCGGGCGGCACCATCTGTTCCTCCAGGGTTCGCCCGGGGCGGGCAAGACCATGCTGGCCGAGCGGCTGCCGGGGCTGCTGCCCCCGCTGAGCCGGCAGGAGGCGCTGGAGGTCACCGCGGTGCACTCGGTGAGCGGTTCGCTGCCGCCGGGGCGCCCGCTGGTGGACCGGCCGCCGTACTGCGCGCCGCACCACTCGGCCTCGCTGCCCGCGCTGGTGGGCGGGGGCAGCGGGCTGCCGCGGCCGGGTGCCGCATCGCTGGCGCACCACGGGGTGCTGTTCCTGGACGAGGCGGCCGAGATGAGCAGCCGGGTGCTCGACGCGCTGCGGCAGCCGCTGGAGTCGGGGCAGGTGGTGGTGGCGCGATCGGCCGGTGTGCTGCGGATGCCGGCCCGGGTACTGCTGGTCCTGGCGGCCAATCCGTGTCCGTGCGGGCGGCACGGCTCGCCGGGCGGCGAGTGCGAGTGTCTGCCCGGCACGGTGCGGCGGTACCGGGCGCGGCTGTCCGGGCCGCTGCTGGACCGGATCGATCTGCGGGTCCCGGTCGAGCCGGTCGGCCGCGCGGAGCTGACGTCGGCGAGCGGCGGCGAGTCCACCGCTGCTGTGGCGGAGCGGGTGCTGGCGGCCAGGGAGCGGGCGGCGGCCAGATACGCGGGGACGGGCTGGACCACCAACGGTGAGGCCCCCGGCCACGAGCTGCGGACGCGCTGGGCGCCGGCGCCCGGCGCGCTGGCCCGGGCCGAGACCGACATGGACCGCGGCACGCTGACCGCCCGCGGCCTGGACCGGGTTCTGCGGGTGGCCTGGACGGTGGCGGATCTGGCCGGGCACGACCGTCCCACCGCGGACGACGTGGACGCCGCGCTGGAGTTCCGCACCGGAGTGCGGCGGGGTGCCGGTGTGGCGGGCAGCCTGTCGTGAGCGGGACGGTGTCGGACGAGGAGCGGCTGGCGCGGTCGGCGCTGACCCGGGTGATCGAGCCCGGCGACCACCTCATGGGGCGGCAGGTGGCGCGGCTCGGTGCGGCGGGAGTGTGGCGGGCGCTGGAGGGGGACGAGCGGCTGCCGGAGGTTCCGCCGGCCCGCTGGGCGGGACTGCGCCTGCGGGCCGAGCGAGTGGTGCCGGGGCGCGATCTGGAGGAGAGCGCCCGGTGCGGCGCCCGGCTGGTGTGCCCGGGCGACCGTGAGTGGCCGGGGCAGCTGGACGATCTCGGTGAGACGCGTCCGGTCGGGCTGTGGGTACGGGGTGCCTGTTCGCTGCGGTTCGTGGCGCTGCGGTCGGTCGCGCTGGTGGGGGCTCGGGCCTGCACCGACTACGGCCTGCACATGGCGGGCGAGCTGGGTGCGACGCTCGCGGAGCGTGGCTGGACGGTGGTCTCCGGCGGCGCGTACGGCGTGGACGGCGCGGCGCACCGGGGCGCGCTGGCGGTGGGCGGTCCGACGGTCGCGGTGCTGGCGTGCGGTCTCGACGTGGCCTATCCGGCCGGGCACCGGGAGCTGCTGGAGCGGGTCGCCGAGGGCGGGCTGCTGGTGAGCGAACTGCCGCCGGGGGAACGGCCGACGCGGGGCCGGTTCGTGCAGCGGAACCGGGTGATCGCGGCCCTGAGCCGGGGCACGGTGGTCGTCGAGGCGGCGTCGCGCAGTGGTTCCCTGATCACCGCCCGGCGGGCGGCACGACTGGGCCGGCATCTGATGGCCGTGCCGGGCCCGGTGACCTCGGGGCTCTCGGCGGGCACGCACCGGCTGATCCGCCAGGAGGCCACGCTGGTGGGCAGCGCGGGCGAGGTCATCGAGCTCGTGGGTGCCATGGGGGAGGTGGCGGACGAGGAGAGGGGGCCGGCGGTGCCGCGGGATCTGCTGAGTGAGGCGGCACGGCAGGTGCTGGACGCGCTGCCGGTGGCCCGGGCGGTCACGGTGCCGGAGGTCGCCCGCGGTGCGTGCATGTCGGGTGAGGCGGTGCTGGCCCGGCTGCTCGAACTCGGATCGCTGGGCTTCGTCGAACACGTGGGCGACCGCTGGCAGTTGCGACGCCCTGCCGTCCGACACACCCTCCCGGCCGCGCCACCCCCCGAAGCGGGTGCGTAACACGACGGTGCGCCCAGCGGAACGTATCTGCGCATCAGCCAACTTCGGCCACCTGCGCAAAGCGACCCACCAGTCACGCTACGCTCACAGAGTTCGCCATCCCGGAACTCCGCACCACCCGCTCAGACCCCTGCAGAACGGCTCAAGACAACGCATGCCCCAGCACTCTCCCGGGCCCGCGCACCAGGCGCCGGCCGCTCCGGCCGCGGCGGAGGGCGCGACGCTCTCCGCCGCGCCCACGTCGCTCGACGAGCTGTGGCGCACCTACAAGGCGACCGGTGACGAGCGGTTGCGGGAGCAGCTGATCCTGCACTACTCCCCGTTGGTGAAGTATGTGGCGGGCCGGGTGAGCGTGGGACTGCCGCCCAACGTCGAACAGGCGGATTTCGTCTCCTCCGGTGTGTTCGGTCTGATCGACGCGATCGAGAAGTTCGACCCCGAGCGCTCCATCAAGTTCGAGACGTACGCCATCACCCGGATCCGCGGCGCGATGATCGACGAGCTGCGGGCGCTGGACTGGATTCCGCGCTCGGTCCGGCAGAAGGCCCGGGCCATCGAACGGGCCTACGCCACCCTGGAGGCGTCGCTGCGCCGGACCCCGTCGGAGTCCGAGGTGGCCCGCGAGATGGACATCACCCTGGACGAACTGCACGCGGTATTCAGCCAGTTGTCGCTGGCCAATGTGGTCGCGCTGGAAGAACTGCTGCATGTGGGCGGGGAGAGCGGCGACCGGCTGAGCCTGATGGACACGCTGGAGGACACCGCCGCCGACGATCCCGTGGAGGTGGCCGAGGACAGGGAACTGCGCCGGTTGCTGGCCCGGGCCGTCAACACCCTGCCGGAGCGGGAGAAAACGGTGGTGACGCTCTACTACTACGAAGGGCTGACGCTGGCGGAGATCGGCCAGGTGCTGGGGGTGACCGAGAGCCGGGTCAGCCAGATCCACACCAAGTCCGTGCTTCAGCTGCGGGCCAAGCTCGCCGACGTGAGCGGTTGAAACCGCTTCTGCGCTCGGGCTCAACCTCGCCGGGCGCACGTTCTACAGTGGTCTGGTGCCCAGGATCCAAGCGGCCTCCGTGGCCGAGCACCGCTCGCTGCAGCGCGGCGCCCTGCTGGACGCCGCCCGTTCACTGCTGTCCGAGGGCGGCGCGTCGGCACTGACCTTCCCGGCGCTCGCCGCACGCACCGGTCTTGCTCGCTCCTCCGTCTACGAGTACTTCCGCTCCCGGGGCGCGGTCGTCGAGGCGCTGTGCGCGGTCGACTTCCCGCTGTGGGCCGCGGAGATCGAAGCCGCGGTGGCCGCGGCCGACTCACCGCGGGAACAGGTGGCGGCCTATGTGCGGGCGCAGCTCGCGCTCGCCTGCGACGCCCGGCACCGGGCGGTGGTGGCGATCTCGGCCATGGAGCTGGACGCGGCCGCCCGGGAGAAGATCAAGGCGGCGCACGGCGGATTGTTTGAGCTGATCACGGAAGCGCTTCGCACTCTGGGGCATGCGGACCCACGATCGGCCGCGGCGCTGCTGCAGGGTGTGGTGGACGCGGCGGTGCGCCGTACGCTGGCCGGCTTCGACGACCCCGCCGGGATCGCCGCGACGGCCGTGCGGATCGCCCTGGACGGAGTGGCCGGGGCCGTCTCCGGGGAGCGGGACACCGTCGACGGGCAGGAGCCGGGAAGGCCCGGGGCGTAGCAGCTCGGTGGGCAGCAGGCTCAGCGGGTCCTGGTAGCGGCGGGTACCGCTCTCCTTGAGGCCCCAGTGCAGGCAGGGCCGGTCGCAGTGGAACGGGCCGTCCTCCAGCACCCCCACCTGCCGGCCGGCCGTGACGGTCTCGCCCACGGCCACCGTGGCGCGTACCGGCTCGTAGGTGGTGCGGATCGGTGGCCCGTCGTCCCGGGACAGTTCGATGCTGATGACCCCGCGCCCGGCGACCTTGCCCGCGAACACGACCGTGCCGGGCGCGGCCGCCACCACGGGACTGCCCGGGTCGGCGGCCAGATCCACCCCTCGGTGGCCGGGCCCCCAGGGGGTCGCCGGCGGTTCGAAGAGCCGGAGGATGAGGGGTCGGGATGTGCCCTGAGGGCCGGGCACCGGCCAGGCGCGTTCGGGTGGCGAGGCGCCACCGGCGAGAGCGAGGAGAAGACAACAGAGAGTGAGCGGAGCCATACCCGGCACCCTGCCCGAGGAAAGCCGGTCGTGGTGAGGGGCAGCCGGAATCTGTGGACAACCGGGCCGCTGTGGATAACTCGGTCACTCGTCCGAGTGAGACTGCGGCAGGTTCACTGCCCCCGTGACCCGCCGAACCCGGAGTCCTCCGGCAGATCGAGTTCGCTCTTGTTCAGCTCTTCGATATTGACGTCCTTGAACGTGAGGACGCGCACCTGCTTGACGAAGCGCGCCGGCCGGTACATGTCCCAGACCCAGGCGTCCGCCATGGACACCTCGAAGAACACCTCACCGTGAACCGAGTGGACCTGCATTTCGTAGTCGTTGGTGAGGTAGAAGCGACGCTCGGTCTCGATCACATATGTGAACAGACCGACGACGTCGCGGTACTCCCGGTAGAGCTTCAGCTCCATCTCGGTCTCGTACTTTTCGAGGTCCTCGGCGCTCATGGTGTGATCCCCTTCAGCCGTGCTTCCCTCATTGTGCTTCACCGGCCCGCTTCGGCACCCCGCGGTGGCCCGATCGGGAGGAGCGACGCGCCAGCGGCCCGTACAGCCCGCCGGCGAGGATCAGCAGCAGCCCGGCCCCGGTCGCCCAGCACAGCGGCAGCAGCGGCCCGGTGCCCGAGACGCCGCCGGGCAGACCGGCGAACCCGGTGGGGCGGGGCAACAGCCCCACGGAGCCCAGGGGCCACAGCGTGGCCTCCACCCGGGCGGTGACCGCCTCCACCGGGACGCTGCCCGCCTGGACGTCGGTGATCTGATCGCGTGAGTCCACGGAGGCCAGCCGCTGGTCGCCCAGCAGAAACAGCTCACTCTCCGGGATGCGGACCTCGTAGGACGTCGGGGACTCGCTCCACCGGGGATCCAGATAGGGCTCCTCGACGGGCTCGCCGTTCACCAGGAGCAGCCCGTCCGGGTCACAGCAGGCCACGGTGTCCCCGCCGACGCCCACCACTCGCTTGATCATCGGGGCGTCCCCCCACGCCGCCTCCCGGAAGACGACGACATCGCCGCGGCGCACCTGGTGCCCCTCGATGCGCTGAGCGAGCACCCGGTCCCCCGCCGTGACGACCGGGTGCATGGAATCGGTCGGCACGGCGTAGGGCTGGTAGAGGAGAGCACCGAGGGCGAATCCGCCCACGAACAGCACACAGCCCAAGGCCACGGCGAGCTGGGACAGCCGCCGGCCCACGCCCCGGCGCGGCGCTCCGCTCATCACACCCTCCAGTTTTCTGGTCCGGGGGTGACTCTACCCAGCGCCGGATGCCGCACGTTCAGCGTCCGGCCGACTCCTCCCTACGGAGCAGTGCACGACGACGCCACAGCACCAGCGGTACGGCCAGGGCCAGCCCCAGTCCGGCCGGGCCCGCCGCCGCGGCGGCAGCCGTGGCAGCCGCCGCGCTGGGGACGTCGCTGTAGGCGGCGGGCACCGGCAGCGTGGACCAGCGGTTCACCGGCCAGGCGATCACGATGGCACGGCCGACCACCTTGCTCTCGGGCACGGTGCCGCCGCCGGGGAGATTCTGGTGGTAGCGGGAGTCCAGCGAGTCCTGCCGGTGGTCGCCCATCACCCACAGCTCACCGTCCGGGATGGTGATGGGGCCGAACTCCTGATCGTCACAGGGAGTGTTGCCGGGAAAGAGGTACGCGCTCTCGTCCAGTTCCGCACCGTTGAGGATCACCGGCCCGCCCTTGCGGCAGGAGACGGTGTCGCCGCCGACCGCGATGACGCGCTTGATCAAGTCCTGGTCCTCGGCGGACGGCATCAGGCCGATCCAGCTCAGCCCTTGCTGCACGGCGGCGCCGAAACCGCTCTGCTCGGGGGTCTCGCCGAGCCAGCCGCCCGGGTCGTTGAACACGACCACTTCGCCGCGTTCGGGCGTGGCACCGAACCACGGGGTGAGCTTGTCCACCAGCACCCGGTCACCGCGCTGCAGGGTGTTCTGCATCGAGTTGGAGGGGATCGAGAAGGCCTGCACGAGGAAGGTCTTGATCAGCAGTGCCAGCACGATGGCGATGCCGATGAGGATCGGCAGTTCCTTCCAGAAGGAGCGCTGCTTCTTGCCCGGGGGCGGAGTGCTCCGCCCGTCATCGGGCTGGTAGCTGCCCTCGTCCGGGCCGTCGGGGCCGCTGCCACCGCCTGGGGGCTCCTCGCCAGATGCTCCGCCTCGGGGACTCACCGGAGGTTCCTCCGGTTCGTCCGCACCGGACCGTGCACCGACTGCCACATCCCCCACATCCACTCCTCACGCTGCGTTTCCGCCCGTGCGCTGACCGCCACAGGCCCACTACTCCCATAACGAGCGGGAGTTCCGCAGGGATCGGGAGTGGCGCCAAAACATTGTCCCCAATCGCGGCCCGTTGCGGCGGACCGGCCCGCGCCGGTGCGCCGTCGCCGGCCCCGTCCGGGTCCGGCACCGCCGCGAAGGCGTCGCTGCCGTCCAGCCGCTGCCAGTTTGAGAACGGCCAGGCGATGACCACCGCGCGGCCCACGACCAGGTCGATGGGAACCGTACCCTGATCCGGGCCTTCCAGGTGGTACCGGGAGTCGGCCGAGTTCGACCGGTGGTCGCCCATCACGAAGATGTGCCCCTCCGGCACCGTGACCTCGAACTCGATGCGGGAGGGCGGATTCCCCGGGTACAGATACGGCTCGTCCACCGCCACGCCGTTCACCGTGATCCGGCCGGCCTCCTCGCAGCAGACCACGGTGTCACCGCCGACCCCGATCACGCGCTTGATCAGATCCTGGTCCTCGGCGGAGGGCAGCAGTCCGATCCAGGTGAGCGCGTCCCGCAGTTGCTTGATACCCGCCGGTGGATCCCCCGCAGGGGCCTGGGCGTCCTGCTCCAGCCAGCCGCCCGGGTCCCGGAAGACGACCACTTCGCCGCGCTGCGGCTCCCAGCCGAACCACGGGGTGAGCTTGTCCACCAGCACCCGGTCGTCGATCTTGATCGTCTGTTCCATCGACCCGGACGGAATGACGAAGGCCTGCACCAGAAAGGTCTTGAGGACCAGTGCGATCAACAGCGCCACACCGATGAGGATCGGTATCTCCCGGGTGGCCCGCAGCCGCCTGCGGCGCTTGATCCGCTTCGCCGCCCGGCGACGATCCGCACGTCCCTCACCCGGCCCGCGCAGCGTGGGTCGCTCCGCCGCCTCGCCCTCCGGCTGCCCGGGCGCCGCGTCCGCCGCGGCGTCGCGCGCGGCGGAGGACACGTCCTGCGGTTCCTGCTTCCCCCGGCCCAGCCGTCCGCGCCCGCTCCGGGGCTTCCCCCGCTCACCCATCGGCCGACCGCAGGGAACGCATTCTGCTGGGCGGCCAGCCGATCCAGTCCGCCCGGCCGATCACCTTGTCCTCGGAAATCGTGCCACCCCCCGGCGCTCCCAGATACTCCCGGGAGTCCGCCGAGTCGGAACGGTGGTCACCCATTACCCACAACCGTCCCTCCGGCACCTCGATGTCAAACCTGACCGTCGACGGCTCGTCCCCCGGGTAGAGATACGACTCGTCCAGGGGTTCGCCGTTGACCTCGATCCGCCCCTGGGCGTCGCAGCAGACCACCCGGTCCCCGCCGACACCGATCACCCGCTTCACGTAGTCGGTGCCCGACGCCGGACCGAGCCCCACCGCGGCCCCGGCCGTCCGCAGCAGCCCGCCCAGCAGCCCGGGATCCTCCGGCTCGGCGGCGAAGGTGCCGGCGCCGTCGAAGACGATCACGTCGCCGCGCTGGATCTCACCGCCGAAGCGATAGGCGAGCTTGTTGACCAGGACCCGGTCACCGACCTGGAGGGTGCCCTCCATGGAGCCGCTGGGGATGACGAACGGCTGCACGACGTACGCACTGGTCATCCCGAGCAGCACCACCATGCCCAGCAGCGAGGCGGCCCATACACGCACAGAGCGCGACCGCCACCACCCGCCCCGTTCGGAGCCGGCGGAGCGGTCGCGCTCCGGAAGTTGTGCGTCGGAATCGGTCACGCCTGATGGTAACCGGCCATCGGGCAGGGCCCGTCAGCGCTCGCGCTTCTCCTTGATCTTGGCAGCCTTGCCGCGCAGCTCGCGCAGGTAGTACAGCTTGGCGCGGCGGACGGCACCGCGGGTGACGACCTCGATCTTCTCCACGACCGGGGTGTGCACCGGGAAGGTACGCTCCACGCCCACGCCGAAGCTGACCTTGCGGACGGTGAAGGTCTCACGCACGCCGGAGCCCTGGCGGCGGATGACGACGCCCTTGAACTGCTGCACACGGGAGCGGTTGCCCTCGATGACGCGCACGTGGACGTTGATGGTGTCACCGGGCCGGAAAGCCGGGACGTCGTCGCGCAGCGACGCGGAGTCGACGGTGTCGAGAAGGTGGGTCATGTCTGGCTGCTCTCTTCGCGGATGCCACAGGCCATCCAGCGGTCATCGTGATGATGGTGGGGTCACGTACGTGTGCTCCCCTCCGGCGGGCGTCGATCCCCCTGTGGCAGGGTCGCGCGCCGGGGCGGGTGAGCCGGGCTATTCTTCCACGCCGGGTGACCGGGGCCCAAATCGGCCGTCCGCCCCGGGCCACCAGCCCTCCTCCGCCAGGGTGGCCCGGTCCCGCTTGTCGAACGCGGCGGGGTCGGCGCCGGCGATCAGCTCGGGGCGGTGGGCGATCGTCCGGCGCAGCGCCTCGTCCCTGCGCCACCGCGCGATCTTGCCGTGGTGGCCGCTGATCAGCACGTCCGGCACCTCGCGACCGCGCCAGCTGGGCGGCTTGGTGTAGACGGGGCCCTCCAGCAGGGCCGCCATCGGGCCGGGGGCGAAGGAGTCGTCCTGGTGGGAGGCGGCGTTGCCGAGCACTCCGGGGAGGAGCCGGGCGATCGCCTCGGTCATCACCAGCACCGGGGCCTCGCCGCCGGCCAGGACGTAGTCGCCGATGGAGACCTCACGCACCCGCAGCCGGGCGCCGTACTCCTCGATCACGCGGCGGTCGATGCCCTCGTAGCGGGCAGGGGTGAACACCAGCCAGGGGGCGGCGGACAGTTCCACGGCGAGCCGCTGCGTGAACGGCACCCCGCTGGGTGTGGGAACGATCAGTTCGGGCGTGCCGTCGCCGTCGGCCAGGATCGCGTCCAGCGCCTCTCCCCAGGGTTCCGGCTTCATCACCATGCCGGGGCCGCCGCCGTAGGGGGTGTCGTCCACCGTGTGGTGCCGGTCGTGCGTCCACGCGCGCAGATCGTGCACCCGGACGTCCAGCAGGCCCCGGGCGCGTGCCTTGCCGACGAGGGAGACGTTCAGCGGCTCCAGATACTCGGGGAAGATGCTGACGATGTCGATCCTCACCGCCGGCCGTCCTCCGCGCCGTCGCCGGCGTCCGCGGACGGCGCCCCGCCGGTGCCGGGCACGTCCTCCAGCAGTCCGGGCGGCGGGTCGATCACCGCACGCTGCTCGTCCAGGTCGATCTCCGGCACGATCTCGTGCACGAAGGGGATCAGCACCTCTCCGCCACCGGGCCGGGCCACCACCAGCAGGTCCTGGTACGGCAGGTGCGAGATCTCGGTGATCCGGCCGACCTCCGCACCGTCCCGTGTGACGACATCGAGGTCGATCAGCTGGTGGTCGTAGTACTCCTCCGGGTCCTCGGGCGCCTCCTGCGGGTCGACCTCGGCGATCAGCAGGGTGTTCCGCAGCGCCTCCGCCGCGCTGCGGTCGGTGACACCGGAGAACCGCAGCAGCAGCCGTCCGCTGTGCACCCGCCCCGTCTCGATCGTCAGCGGCCCGGTGCCGGGCGGGTCGGTGGCGAGTACGGCGCCGGGTGCGAGCCGTAGCTCGGGCTCGTCGGTGCGCACCTCCACGGTGACCTCGCCCTTGATTCCATGGGCACGCCCGATGCGGGCTACAACCAGCTCCACGGTGACTGTTCCGTCTCTTCCCTCAGTGCTGCGCGGACAGCCGAAGGCCGGGGGCGTGGTGCTCGGCCCCCGGCCTTCGGTGTGATGCCATCGCGACGGGCCCTCAGCGGACCTCGTCCACGTCGACCAGATCGACCCGGATGCCCCGGCCACCGAGCGCGCCCACGACTGTGCGCAGCGATCGGGCGGTCCGGCCGTTGCGGCCGATCACCTTGCCGAGGTCATCGGGGTGCACCCGGACCTCCAGCACGCGCCCGCGGCGCAGAGTGCGCGAGGCGACCTGGACCTCGTCGGGATTGTCGACGATGCCCTTCACCAGGTGCTCCAGGGCCTCTTCCAGCATTCTCAGCCCTCGGTCGACTCGGCCGGAGCGTCGGTGCCCTCGGCGTCGGCCTTCTTCTCGGCCTTGTCGCTCTTCTTCGCCTTCGGGGTGATGGCCTCGCCCTTGGGCTCGCCACCCGACTCCTTGGACGCGGCCTCGAACAGGGCGCGCTTGTCCGGCTTGGGCTCGGCGACCTTGATCGGCGGCGGGGCGGGCAGACCCTTGAACTTCTGCCAGTCGCCGGTGACCTTGAGGATGGCCAGCACGGGCTCGGTCGGCTGCGCGCCGACACCCAGCCAGTACTGGGCGCGCTCGGAGTCGACCTCGATGCGCGAGGGGTTCTGCACCGGGTGGTACAGACCGATCTCCTCGATGGCCCGGCCGTCACGGCGGGTGCGGGAGTCGGCGACGACGATGCGGTAGTGCGGCGAACGGATCTTGCCCAGTCGCTTCAGCTTGATCTTGACTGCCACTGCTGTGGTGTCTCCTGAGTCTTGACGTGATGGGCCACAGCGTTCTGCCACGTGGGGTTGCGGCTCAGGAGGGCCCGATGGACGCGCCAGCCGAAGGCGAGAGGGTCCTGTACGACTGCCGAGTTCAGCGTTTCATTCTGCCACACGGCGCGGGGGCCCGGCGCACGCCCGGGAAAAGGTGGGGGGACCGGCGCTCGGCGCCGCCCCGGAGGCGTCAGGGGACGGATCCGCTCGCGTCACACGGACGCGGCGACAGCCATCGTCTTTCCGGACACTGCCGTCTCGGCGATCTGGAAGGGCTTCTTGCATGCACCGCACATGATGGGGGCCTGCGCGAGGACGGAGGGGACGACCCGCACGTTGCGCCCGCATTCGCAGACGGCCTTGACCCGGACGCCACCGCCGGACGAACCGTGCCGGGCGGCGGGCCCTCGGAAACTGCGCTTGGTATCGGTGGCGGTCGCCGCCAGATGAGCCTTCAGGGCCCGCTGGAGGCGCTCGGCCGTGGGGCGGTAACGCCTGCGGGCCTCGGCGTTCATGGTCACCAGCGAGAATCCACTGCTGGGATGCGGATCCTCGGCATGGTCGAGACCGAGCTCTTCGGCGATCGCCAGGAAGCGGCGGTTGTGATACCGCCCCGCCCGGGAGGTGTCCCGCACTCCACGGGCGGCGGCGATGCCGTGCACGGCCTCGTGCAACAGTCGTTCGAAGGAGAGTTCGTGCCCGCAGGCGGACGACGACTCCCCGATCAGGGATTCGGGGGCGGCCAGGTCCGGCAGCTCCGGGTGGTGCCGTTGAATATCGGCCCACGCGTGTGCCAGCTCGGCGGCGAGAACTGGTGGTGTCGTGCTCACGTCGTGTGTAACGAGCAAGGCCCATCCGGTGTTCCGATTACGGTGCCAAGTCCGCGAATTTGCACTTACCCGTCAGTTCATGGCGACGCCGAAATCCCCGGAGATCTCGGTCAGTAGGCGCGGCCCACCACAGCGACCGTACCCGGTGCGTCGTCCGACACCGGCACCGACCCGTCCGCCGCCACCAGCACCCGGACCGACACCGCGTCCCGCGCCAGCCGCGCCTCGCCCTCCGGGCCCAGCCGCGCCCACGGGATCCGGGCCCAGCCGCCCGCCGCCGCGGCCTCCGCCGCCTCCTCGACGGTGGACACCTCGGTGGTACGGGCCTCGCGCCGGGCGCGCGACTCGTGCAGCAAGCGCGCCTGGTCCTCCTCCAGCAGGCCCGGCAGCAACTCCGGCAGCGCGGCGAGCGCGACCGGCTGCTTCCCGCCGGGGATGCGCCGTACCAGCGTGGCCGTGCCGTCCGCCAGGTCGCGGGGGCCGATCTCGACCCGGACCGGAACGCCCTTCAGCTCCCAGTCCACCGCGCGCCGGCCGAACGGGATGTCCGCGCGCTCGTCGGTCTCCACCCGGACCCCGGCCTCGCGCAGCCGTGCCGCGCTCTCGCGCACCGCCGCCAGCACCGCGTCGTCGCCCTTCACCGCGAGCACCACCGCCTGCACCGGCGCCAGCCGCGGCGGCACCCGCAGGCCGTGATCGTCGCCGTGCGACATGATCAGTCCGCCGACCATGCGGGTGGAGGCGCCCCAGGAGGTCTGCCACACCAGCTGCTGCGTGCCGTCCGCACCCAGGTAGCGGGTGTCGAAGGCCTTGGCGAAGTTCTGGCCCAGCTCGTGGCTGGTACCCAGCTGCAGGGCCTTTCCGTCGCGCATCATGCCCTCCAGGGTGAGGGTGTTGATGGCGCCGGCGAACCGTTCGGCGGGGGATTTGCGGCCCAGCACGACATCGATGGCCAGCACATTGCGCAGCAGGTCGGCGTACACCTCACGGTGGATACGGGCGGCGTAGTCGCGCGCCTCCTCGTAACTGGCGTGCGCCGTGTGCCCCTCCTGCCACAGGAATTCCGTCGTACGCAGGAAAACGCGGGGCCGCATCTCCCAGCGCACCACATTCGCCCACTGGTTGATCAGCAGCGGCAGATCGCGATAGCTGTTGATCCACTTGGCGAAGTACTCGTTGACGATCGTCTCGGAGGTGGGCCGGACGACGACCGGCTCCTCCAGCCGCTTGCCGCCGCCGTGGGTGACCACCGCCAGTTCCGGCGCGAAGCCCTCCACGTGCTCGGCCTCCCGGCTGAGATAGGACTCCGGGATGAACAGCGGGAAGTAGGCGTTACGGGCACCCGCCGCCTTGATCCGGGCATCCAGCTCCTGCTGCATCCGCTCCCACAGCGCGTACCCGTACGGTCGCATCACCATGGTGCCGCGCACCGGCCCGTTGTCCGCCAGCTCGGCCTTGCCGATCAGGTCCTGGTACCAGCGGGGGAAGTCCTTGTCCTGCGGGGTGAGTACGGGAGCCTTGGCCATGGCGGACATGGTACGGCGCCCGGAGCGTGCGGTACGCCTGCGGGCGCCGTGGGCACCGCTTCGGTCACTTGGGGGGCAGGATGTCCCGGAATTCCTTGGGCAGCTCGAAGTCGCCGGCGTCCTGACCCGCGCCGGGGATGCCGAACGCCGCGCCGCCGCCCTCCGCCTTGCGCTGCGCGTCGGCGGCCTCCTGCTGCCGCCGCTTCATCGGGTTGCCCGACTGGCGCTTGCCCTTGGCCTTCTTCTGCTGCTTGCCCTTGCGCTTGGCGCCGCCGCCCATGCCGGGGATCCCCGGCATGCCGGGCATGCCGCCGCCCTGGGCCATCCGCGACATCATCTTGCGGGCCTCGAAGAACCGCTCCACCAGCCCCTTGACGGTGGACACGTCCACGCCGGAACCCCGCGCGATACGGGCCCGCCGCGAGCCGTTGATGATCTTGGGGTCGGCGCGCTCCGCCGGGGTCATGGACTTGATGATCGCGGCGGTGCGGTCCACCTCGCGCTCGTCCAGGTTGTTGATCTGCTCCTTCATCTGGCCCATGCCGGGCATCATGCCGAGCAGCTTGGAGATGGAGCCCATCTTGCGGACCTGCTCCATCTGGGCCAGGAAGTCGTCGAGCGTGAACTCCTTGGGCCCCTTGGCCAGCTTGGAGGCCATCGCCTCGGCCTCTTGCTGGCTGAAGGTGCGCTCGGCCTTCTCGATGAGGCTGAGCACATCGCCCATGCCCAGGATCCGGGAGGCCATCCGGTCCGGGTGGAAGGCGTCGAAGTCGTCCAGCTTCTCGCCGTTGGAGGCGAACATGATCTGCCGGCCGGTGACCTGCGCGATGGACAGCGCCGCACCGCCGCGGGCGTCGCCGTCCAGCTTGGACAGCACGACGCCGTCGAAGCCGACGCCGTCGCGGAAGGCCTCGGCGGTGGTGACCGCGTCCTGGCCGATCATCGCGTCGACGACGAACAGCACCTCGTCCGGACGCACCGCGTCCCGGATGTCGGCGGCCTGGGCCATCATCTCCTGGTCGATGCCCAGCCGGCCGGCGGTGTCGACGACGACCACGTCGAACTGCTTGTCGCGGGCGTGGACGAGGGAGTCCTCGGCGACCTTGACGGGGTCGCCGACGCCGTTGCCGGGCTCGGGGGCGTAGATGCCGACGCCGGCCCGCTCGGCCACGACGGACAGCTGGTTGACGGCGTTGGGACGCTGGAGGTCGGCGGCGACCAGCAGCGGCGTGTGGCCCTGGTCCTTCAGCCAGCGGCCGAGCTTGCCGGCCAGGGTGGTCTTACCGGCACCCTGGAGACCGGCCAGCATGATCACGGTGGGCGGGTTCTTGGCGAACCGCAGCCGCCGGGTCTCGCCGCCGAGGATGCGGATCAGTTCCTCGTTGACGATCTTGATGACCTGCTGGGCGGGGTTGAGCGCCTTGGAGACCTCGGCGCCCCTGGCCCGTTCCTTGATCTGCCCGATGAAGGCACGCACCACGGGCAGGGCGACATCCGCCTCCAGCAGGGCGATACGGATCTCGCGCGCCGTGGCGTCGATGTCCGCCTCGCTGAGGCGGCCCTTGCCCCTGAGGTTCTTGAACGTCGCCGCTAGGCGGTCGGAGAGTGTGTCGAACACGGCGCTGGCGGATCCCTTGTGGCTCGGCGGTCTCGGATGATCGGTGCCCTCCAGCGTATCCGCATGGCGCGGGTACGGTCAGCCCGCGGGTTCCGCCGGGTCCGGGTCGGGGGCCGGGGCGAGGGCTTGTTCGAGGTCACGGGCGAGCGCGGCGGCCCGCTCGGCGGTCAGCGGACCGCCCTGCGGGCCGGTGACGTAGAAGGCGTCCACCGCGTTGGCGCCGAGCGTGCTGACGTGGGCGCTGCGCACCCGTACCCCGGCGCCTTCCAGGGCGCGGCCGATGCGGTGGAGCAGTCCCGGGGCGTCCTGGGCGCGCACCTCGATGACGGTGGCCAGCGCGGAGCCGAGCGGGGCGACGGTCACCCGCGGCGGCGGGGCCTGCGGCTGGCGGCGGCGTGGCCGTCGGTAGGCGGCTTCGCGTTCGGCGAGCCGGCGGGTGATGTCGAGGGAGCCGTCGAGGACCCGGACGAGGTCGGTTCGCAGCCGTTCGGCCTGCGGGAGGGAACCGTAGGCGGCGGCGACCCGCCACTGGAGCAGCAGTACCTCGCCCTGGCCGGCGGGGTCGACGCTGCTCAGCTCGGCGGAGCGGACGGTGAGCCGGTGGAGCGCGAGGACGCCGGAGACGGCGGGCAGGACGCCGGGCTGGTCGGGCAGGGCGATGACGAGTTCGACGCCGACCGGTTCGGGCGTCGCCGCCGCGTCGTCGCCCTCCGCGGCGGCGTGGGCGCTCTTCCGGTCGCCGGGGTGCGGTGCGGGGGGCTCCGGCCGGGCGGTGTGCAGGGCGAGGACGGGGGCCTGGGTACGGAAGGCTTCGACGGCCAGCCGCTCGGCGGCGACGGCGGCCCGGGGCGGTACGGACCGCGGCGGTGTGCCGCCGCCATCACCACTGACGGCGGGGTCACCGACGGCGGGGCCGCTACCGCCGGGGCCGTCGTCGAGTGCGGCGGCGACGCGCGCGGCGAGGTCGTCGACGAGCGAGGCGCGCCAGGTGGACCAGGCGGCGGGGCCGGTGGCCAGCGCGTCGGCTTCGGTGAGGGCCTGGAGGAGTTCCAGCGTGCCGGTGGAGCCGACGGTCCCGGCGACGTGCGCGATGGTGGCGGGGTCCTCCAGATCGCGGCGGGTCGCGGTCTCCACCAGCAGCAGGTGGTGGCGTACCAGGGTGCCCAGTACCTCGGTGTCGGCGGGGCCGAAGCCGATGCGGGCCGCCATGTCGCGGGCGATGGTCTCGCCCGCCACGCTGTGGTCGCCGGGCCAGCCCTTGCCGATGTCGTGCAGGAGGGCGGCGACCAGCAGCAGGTCGGGGCGCTGCACGCGGCGGGTGAGGGCGGCGGCCCGGACGGCGGTCTCCACCAGATGCCGGTCGACGGTCCAGCGGTGCACGGGGTTGCGCTGCGGGCGGCAGCGGACGCGCTCCCAGTCGGGCAGCAGGGTGTCGATGACGCCGCCGGCTTCCAGTGCCTCCCACACGGGCACCGTGTCGGGCCCGGCACCGAGCAGGGTGATGAACTGTTCGCGGGCCTCGGCCGGCCAGAGGACGGGCAGCGGCGCGGCAGCGGCGGCGAGGGCGTGCACAGCGGGCATCGCCAGCGGCAGTCCGGCCTGGGCGGCAGCGGCGGCGGCGCGCAGCGGCAGCACCGGGTCGCGGTCCGGGCGGGCGGTGCGGGCGAGGACGACCTCGCCGTCCGCTTCGACAACGCCTTCGGCGAGCGGGGTGCGGGTCTCGGCGGGGTGGACGCGGCGGGCGCCGCGGCCACCGAGCAGGCTCCGCAGCCGGGGCCGGGCGGCGCGGGAGCGCAGCACCCGGCCGACCTCGCGCCAGGTGACGTCAGAGGCGTAGGAGATGGTGCGCGCCGCCTCGTACACGCGGCGCAGCAG
>NZ_JBHWJL010000024.1:0-34278 GCF_042731495.1 Streptomyces sp. NPDC059853 | reverse complement strand
CCGGCGCCTGGCCCTCGTCGCCGCGCCGGCTCGCCGAGCCGCCGGTGGCCGAGCGGGTGCGGCGCGGCGGGCGCGCCGCGTCCTCCTCGCCACCGGCCGCCGGGAGCGGGCCCTTCAGCGGGCCCCACTCGTTCGGGTCGGGCACCCCGGGCGGCAGCGTCTGCCGCCGCTTGGGGGCGCCGTGCCCCGACTCGCCGGGCTCCTTCGCGCCCGGCCACGCCTTGGCCACCCGTGCCGCGAGGACGAAGTCCTTGCGCAGCGGGTGTCCCTCGAAGCTCTCCGGCAGCAGCAGCGGCTCCAGGCCGGGGTGACCGGGGAAGTCGACCCCGAACATCTCCCGCGTCTCCCGCTCGTGCCAGGCCGCGCCCGCGTACACGCCGGTCGCGCTCCGCAGCGACGGCGCCTCGCGCGGCAGCAGGGTCCGCAGCAGCAGCCCGCGCGGCGGGGCGCCGAGCGCCACGACGTGCGCGCACACCCGGAAGCCGTCCGCGCCCTCGTCCACCGCGCTCAGCCAGTCGAAGAACGTGCAGCCCAGCTCGTCCCTGGCGGTCCGCAGCGCCGCGAGCCAGCGCTCGGCCGGCACGTCCACGGTGCGCAGCCCGTACGCCTCGGACACCACCGCGTCCGCGCCGAACTCCCCGGTCGCCCCCGCCTCGTCGGCCGTCCCGCTCACCGCTCGACCAGTCCGCTCGTCAGCTCCGCCGCCGAGGCGCCGCGCCCCGGCCCGTACCGCTGCGCCGTCGACTCCTGCGCGATCTTCTCCTGGAGCTTCAGGATCCCCTGGAGCAGCGCCTCGGGCCGCGGCGGGCAGCCCGGCACGTACACATCGACCGGGATGATCTGGTCCACGCCCTTCGTGACGGCGTACGAGTCCCAGTACGGGCCGCCGCAGTTGGAGCACGCCCCGAACGAGATGACGTACTTCGGCTCCGGCATCTGCTCGTACAGCCGCTTCACGGCCGGCGCCATCTTGTCGGTCACCGTGCCGGACACGACCATCAGGTCGGCCTGGCGCGGCCCCGGCGCGAACGGGATGACGCCCAGCCGGATGAAGTCGTGCCGCGACATCGACGCGGCGATGAACTCGATGGCGCAGCAGGCGAGCCCGAAGTTGAACACCCACAGGCTGTAGCGGCGCCCCCAGTTGAGCACCACCTTCATCGGCTCGGGAGCCAGCCGCGCGAGGGCGCCGAGCTTCACGTTGCTCACGTCCACGTCAGGACCCCCTTCTTGTACGCGTACAGCAGCCCCACCGACAGGAAGCCGAGGAAGACGAACATCTCCACCAGCGTCGTCCCGCCGAAGCCCTCGCCCGCGAAGACCGTCGCCCACGGGAAGAGGAAGATCGCGTCGACGGCGAAGATGACGTAGAGGAAGGCGTAGAGGTAGTACCGCACCTGGGTGTGCGCCCAGCCCTCGCCGACCGGGTCCACCCCGCACTCGTACACCATGAGCTTCTCGGGCGTGGGCACCACGGGGCGCAGCAGCCGGCCCGCCGTGAAGGCCACCGCCACGAAGACGGCGCCGACCACCGCGACAAGACCCACGACCGCGTAGCCGTGGAAGTATTCCGGCACGGTTGCCTGCCCCTCCGGCGCGCCCGGTGATCTGTCAGCACGGGAGTCTAGGGGGTAGCGGAAAGGTGGGGGTAGCCCTACCACCGTCCACCGACCCACCCCATGGCCCGGCGCCGCCGCGCCCGGCAGTCTGGACGCATGACCAGCAGCACCCCGCACCCCGCGAGCCTCCCGGAACCCCTGCCGCCGCCGCGTCCCGCGCTCGCGGCGCGGACCTGGGGCGAGCTGGCGTACCTCGGCAGCAGCTGGATCGTGGACCTGGCGGCGTTCGCTTACGTCGTGGTGTGGATCTACGCGGGGGCGCTGCTGTCCCTCACCGTCGTCGGGCTGCCGTTCCTGGCCGCCGGGCTGGTGGGTATCCGGCGGATCGGCGGCTGGGAGCGGGCCCGGGCCCGGGCGCTGCTGGGGCTGCGGGTGGAGGAGCCGAGCCCGCTGGCACCCACCTACCGGGGCGGCGGGTTCTTCGGCTGGCTGTGGAACACCCTGAAGGACCCGGTCGGCTGGCGCACCGCGCTGTTCTTCCCGGTGCGGCTGCTGTGGGGGCTGCTCACCTTCGCCCTGCTCCTCCCGTCGCTGTTCGTGCTGTGGCCGCTGCTGCCCTGGCTGGCGCGGGGCGCGAGCCAGGTGGACCGGGCGCTGGTCCGGGCGCTGCTGTCGCCGTCCGACGGCCTGGAGCGGCGGATCGCCGAGCTGGAGGCGGGCCGGGTGACGGTGGTGGACACCTCGGCGGCCGATCTGCGCCGCATCGAGCGCGATCTGCACGACGGCGCCCAGGCCCGGCTCGTGTCGCTGGCGATGGAGCTGGGCCTGGCGAAGGAGAAGCTGCTCCGTTCACCCGAGGAAGCGGCGCCGCTGGTGGACGGGGCGCACGCCGAGGTGAAGCTGGCCCTGGCCGAGCTGCGCGACCTGGCGCGCGGTATCCATCCGGCGATCCTCACCGACCGGGGTCTCGGGCCCGCGCTGTCGGCGGTGGCCTCGCGCTGCACCGTACCGGTCGCGGTCCGCGACGAGCTGACCGAGCGCCCGGCGCCGGCCATCGAGGGCATCGGCTACTTCACCGTCTCCGAACTGCTCCAGAACGTCAGCAAGCACAGCGGCGCGGCCCGCGCCCGGGTCACGCTGTGGCGGGACGGCGACCGGCTGCTGCTCCAAGTCTTCGACGACGGGCGCGGCGGCGCGGACGCCACCGCCGGTTCGGGCCTGGCGGGCCTGGCCGGGCGGCTGGCCGCCGTGGACGGCCGGCTCGTCGTCGACTCCCCGGCGGGCGGGCCGACCACGGTCACCGCCGAACTTCCCTGGCGCGACCGCACCTGAGCCCCGCCGCGTCCCGTCCAGCCCCGCCGAGCCCGCGCATCCCAGAAGGACACCGTCATGAGCCGCACCTCCCCCTCCCCCTGGCTGCTGCCCGTCGCCGCCCGCACCTGGCGCGAGGGCCTGCACATGCTGCTGAACTTCCCGCTGGCCCTCACCGCCTCCCTCTTCGCGGTCGCCGGCTTCGCGATCAGCGGCCTGCTGCTCATCACGCTGGTCGGTGTCCCGCTGCTGGCGTTCGTGCTGCTGGCGCTGCGCGGCTACGGCGCGCTGGAGCGGATGCGGGCCCGGCTGCTGCTGCGTTCGGAGGTGGCCGAGCCGGAGCCGCTGCGCCCGCGCCCGGGCGGCGCGGGGCCGCTGGCCTGGGTCGGCGCGATGCTGCGCAGCAGCGTGTCGTGGCGGGCGGCCGGGTACGCGCTGGTGCACGCGCCGTGGGCGCTGTTCACCTTCTGCACGGTGCTGACCCTGTGGACGGCCGGCTGGGCCGCCGTCACCTACCCGGTCTGGTACTGGTGGCTGTCCGAGCCGGTGGGCGTGAACCTCGACGGGCGGGGCGGCGGCTGGCACTGGGACGGCCCGCCGGAGTTCGTCCTCGCCGTCGTCGCGGGCGTGCTGTGCCTGTACGCGGCGGGGCTGCTGATCCGGGGCATGGGCCATGTGGACCGGCTGCTGGTGGCGGGGCTGCTGGGGCCGTCCGCCGCCGGGGAGCGGGTGATCCAGCTGGAGTCGGACCGCTCGGCGGTGGTGGACACCTCGGCGGCCGATCTGCGCCGCATCGAGCGGGACCTGCACGACGGCGCCCAGGCCCGGCTCGTGTCGCTGGCGATGGACCTGGGCATGGCGAAGGAGAAGCTGGCCACCGATCCGCAGGCGGCGGCGCGGATGGTGGACGAGGCGCACGGCGAGGTGAAGCTGGCCCTGGCCGAGCTGCGCGATCTGGCCCGGGGCATCCATCCGGCGATCCTCACCGACCGGGGTCTCGGGCCCGCGCTGTCGGCGGTGGCCTCGCGCTGCACGGTGCCGGTGGCCGTGGAGGTGGAGCTGCCGGTGCGGCCCGCGCAGGCCATCGAGGGCATCGCGTACTTCACCGCCTCCGAGCTGCTCCAGAACGTCAGCAAGCACAGCGGGGCGACCCGTGCCCGGCTGGAGGCGTGGCGCACGGCGGAGGACCGGCTGCTGCTCCAGGTGTGGGACGACGGGCGCGGCGGCGCGGACGCCGCGGCCGGCTCGGGCCTGGCGGGTCTGGCCGAGCGGCTGGCCGCCGTGGACGGGCTGCTGGCGATCGTCTCCCCGCCGGGCGGGCCGACCACGGTGACGGCCGAGCTGCCGTGGCGCGACCGGTGACCCGCCGGTGAGATCCTGGACGCGGCCGGGATCGCCGGTCGGTGGATCGTCGGTCGGTGAGCGGAACGGGGAGTACGGGTGCGGGTGGTCATCGCCGAGGATTCGGTGCTGCTGCGGGAAGGGCTGACCCGGTTGCTGGCCGACCGGGGCCACGAGGTGGTCGCGGGGGTCGGGGACGGCGAGGCGCTGGTGGCGGTGGTGCGGGAGCTGGCGGCGGGCGAGGGGCTGCCGGACGTGGTGGTGGCCGATGTGCGGATGCCGCCCACGCACACCGACGAGGGGGTGCGGGCGGCGGTGCGGCTGCGGGCCGATTTCCCGCGCCTGGGGGTCCTCGTCCTTTCGCAGTATGTGGAGGAGGAGTACGCCACGGAGCTGATCGCGGGCTCCAGCCGGGGGGTGGGCTATCTGCTGAAGGACCGGGTGGCGGATGTGCGCGAGTTCGCCGAGGCGGTCGAGCGGGTGGCCCGGGGCGGGACGGCGCTGGACCCGGAGGTGGTGGCGCAGCTGCTGGGCCGCAGCCGCAAGCAGGATGTGCTGGCGGCGCTCACTCCGCGCGAGCGGGAGGTCCTAGGTCTGATGGCCGAAGGGCGGACGAACTCGGCGATCGCGAGCGCGCTGGTGGTCAGCCACGGTGCGGTAGAAAAGCATGTGAGCAATATCTTCATGAAGCTCGGTTTGGCACAGAGTGACACAGATCACCGCCGTGTTCTGGCAGTTCTGACCTATCTGAACTCCTAGGGGACTTGCGACGCTGGAGTGCGGAGGGGGGATCACCGGACGCCGAAATCGGGGTACGAACGGGCCAGACCTGTCGTCCATGATGTGATCAGCTCAGTAAGGCGATCCTTACCCACGTACGATGGCTGACAAGGGCCGCCTCGAGGAGGGCTACAAGCAGTGACCAGCCAGGTCGATCAGGTCGATCAGTCCGGCCAGGAACCGCACCAAGGTGGCGGCGGCGCGGAGGGCAAGGAAGTCCGGCGTCTGGACCGGGTGATCATCCGCTTCGCGGGCGACTCCGGCGATGGCATGCAGCTGACGGGCGACCGTTTCACCTCCGAGACGGCGTCCTTCGGGAACGACCTGTCGACGCTGCCGAACTTCCCCGCCGAGATCCGCGCCCCCGCCGGCACGCTGCCGGGGGTGTCCTCGTTCCAGGTGCATTTCGCCGACCACGACATCCTCACCCCGGGCGACGCGCCCAATGTGCTGGTGGCGATGAATCCGGCGGCGCTGAAGGCCAATATCGCGGATGTGCCGCGCGGTGCCGAGATCATCGTCAACACCGACGAATTCGGTGTCCGGGCGATGGCCAAGGTCGGCTACGACAGCAATCCGCTGGAGGACGGCTCCCTGGACGGGTACAGCGTCCACCGGGTGCCGCTGACCACGCTGACGGTGGAGGCGCTCAAGGGGTTCGAGCTGAGCCGCAAGGACGCCGGCCGTTCCAAGAACATGTTCGCGCTCGGGCTGCTGTCGTGGATGTACCACCGGCCGACCGAGGGCACCGAGGCTTTCCTGCGCACCAAGTTCGCCAAGCGCCCCGAGATCGCCGAGGCCAACATCACGGCGTTCCGGGCCGGCTGGAACTTCGGCGAGACGACCGAGGACTTCGCGGTCTCCTACGAGGTGGCCCCGGCCACCTCCGCGTTCCCGGCCGGCACCTACCGGAACATCTCCGGCAACCTGGCGCTGTCGTACGGGCTGATCGCCGCCGCCCAGCAGGCGGACCTGCCGCTGTACCTGGGTTCGTACCCGATCACCCCGGCGTCCGACATCCTGCACGAGCTGAGCCGTCACAAGAACTTCGGCGTGCGCACCTTCCAGGCGGAGGACGAGATCGCCGGTATCGGCGCGGCGCTGGGCGCGGCGTTCGGCGGCGCGCTGGGGGTCACCACCACCTCGGGGCCCGGGGTGGCGCTGAAGGCGGAGACGATCGGTCTCGCGGTCTCCCTGGAGCTGCCGCTGCTGATCGTGGACATCCAGCGCGGCGGCCCGTCCACCGGGCTGCCGACCAAGACGGAGCAGGCGGATCTGCTCCAGGCGATGTACGGGCGCAACGGTGAGGCGCCGGTGCCGGTCGTGGCGCCGGCCACCCCGGCGGACTGCTTCACGGCGGCGCTGGACGCGGCGTGGATCGCGCTGACGTACCGGACGCCGGTCTTCCTGCTCTCCGACGGGTACCTGGCCAACGGCTCGGAGCCGTGGCGGGTGCCGGAGGTCTCCGAGCTGCCGGATCTGCGGGTGCGGTTCGCCACCGGGCCGAACCACACGCTGGACGACGGCACCGAGGTCTTCTGGCCGTACAAGCGCGACCCCGAGACGCTGGCCCGGCCGTGGGCCGTGCCGGGCACGCCCGGGCTGGAGCACCGCATCGGCGGCATCGAGAAGCAGGACGGCACGGGAAACATCTCGTACTCGCCGTCCAACCACGAGTTCATGGTCCGCACCCGGCAGGCCAAGATCGACGGCATCGAGGTGCCGCCGGTCACGGTGGACGACCCGGGCGGCGACGCGAGGACGCTGGTACTGGGGTGGGGTTCGACGTACGGGCCGATCACGGCCGCCGTGCGCCGCATCCGCCGGTCGGGCGGCGCGGTGGCGCAGGCCCATCTGCGGAACCTCAACCCGTTCCCGGCGAATCTGGGCGAGGTGCTGGCCGGTTACGAGCGGGTGCTCGTGCCGGAGATGAACCTGGGCCAGCTGGCCTCGCTGCTGCGGGCCAGGTATCTCGTCGACGTTGTGTCCATCACGCAGGTGACCGGGCTGCCGTTCAAGGCGGAGCGGCTCGCGAACGCCATCCTGGAGGCCGAAGGAGGCCCCGCCGATGATCACTGAAGCGCTGTCGCTGGTGCCCAAGGCCGAGGCGAAGCAGTCGATGAAGGACTTCAAGTCGGACCAGGAGGTCCGCTGGTGTCCCGGCTGCGGTGACTACGCGGTGCTGGCGGCCGTGCAGGGCTTCATGCCCGAACTCGGCCTGGCCCGGGAGAACATCACCTTCGTCTCCGGCATCGGCTGCTCCAGCCGCTTCCCGTACTACATGAACACCTACGGGATGCACTCCATCCACGGGCGGGCCCCGGCGATCGCCACGGGCCTTGCCACCTCGCGGCGCGATCTGTCGGTGTGGGTGGTCACGGGTGACGGCGACGCGCTGTCGATCGGCGGCAACCACCTGATCCACGCGCTGCGCCGGAACGTCAATCTGAAGATCCTGCTGTTCAACAACCGGATCTACGGGCTGACCAAGGGTCAGTACAGCCCGACCTCGGAGACCGGCAAGATCACCAAGTCGACCCCGATGGGCTCGCTGGACACCCCGTTCAACCCGGTGTCGCTGGCGCTGGGCGCGGAGGCGTCGTTCGTGGCCAGGACGGTGGACTCCGACCGCAAGCACCTCACCTCGGTGCTGCGGGCGGCGGCGGAGCACAAGGGCTCGGCGCTGATCGAGATCTACCAGAACTGCAACATCTTCAACGACGGCGCGTTTGAGGCCCTGAAGGACAAGCAGCGGGCGCTGGAAGCGGTCATCCGGCTGGAGGACGGCGAGCCGATCCGGTTCGGTCTGCCGGGCGAGGACGGCCTGGGCTCCCGGGGCGTCTTCCGGAACCAGGAGACCGGGGACGTGGAGGTCGCCGAGGTGACGGCGGAGAACGCCGGCCGGGTGCTCGTCCACAATGCCGCCTCCCCCTCGCCGACGACGGCGTTCGCGCTGTCCCGGCTGGCTGACCCGGACACCCTGCACCACACCCCGATCGGGGTGCTGCGCAGCGTGCGGCGGCCGGTGTACGACGACCTGATGGCGGACCAGCTGGAGGACGCGGTGGCCCGCAAGGGCAAGGGCGATCTGGCGGCGCTGCTCCAGGGCAACGACACCTGGACCGTCGCGGGCTGACCCGCGCCGGCCGGCTTCGGGCCATCTCTCCTCCGCGCAGGCGCGGGGCGGGGGATGGCCCGTTCGTCTGCCGGGGACGGGGTGGCGGACGTGACACCCGCGACAGACAGGTGTGTAGACCGGAACGGGAATGACAGCGGCCCCGTCAGGCGCTACCTTCTTGGTGGTTGAGACAGCACAGGAGGAGGCAGCGGTGAGCGCAGGGGCGGGCGGCGGACGGGCCGGAATGGTGTTCGGTCTCGCGGCCTTCGGAATATGGGGGCTGCTGCCGCTGTACTGGCGTCTGCTGGAGGATCTGGGCGCCCTGGAGGTGCTGTCCCACCGCATGGTGTGGTCGCTGCCCACCGCGCTGGTGATCCTGCTGCTGGTGCGCAGCTGGTCGTGGATCGGGCCGCTGCTGCGGCGGCCGAAGCAGCTGGCGATGGTGGCGCTCTCCGCGACCCTGATCTCGGTCAACTGGGGCCTGTTCATCTGGGCCATCGCGAACGACCGGGTGCTGGAGTCCTCGCTCGGCTACTTCATCAACCCGCTGCTGTCCATCGCCGCCGGCGTCCTGGTGCTGGGCGAGCGGCTGCGCGTCCTCCAGTGGGTGGCGGTCGGCATCGGACTGACCTCGGTGCTGGTGATGTCCATCGCCTACGGCCAGGTCCCGTGGATCGCGCTCGCGCTCAGCACCTCGTTCGCCGCGTACGGCCTGGTGAAGAAGCAGACCGGGCTGGACGGTGTGCAGGGCTTCAGCGCCGACACCGCGTTCCAGTTCCTGCCCGCGCTCGGCTATCTGGTCTATCTCACCGCGCGCGGCGACTCCAGCTTCACCGCCGAAGGACCGGGGCAGGCCCTGCTGCTGGTCGCCAGCGGGGTGGCCACCGCGCTCCCGCTGATCTTCTTCGGCGCCGCCGCCGTCCGGCTGCCGCTGTCCACGATCGGGATGATGCAGTACATCGCCCCGACCATGATGTTCCTGCTCGGCCTCACCGTCTTCCACGAGGAGATGCCGCCGGAGCGCTGGGCCGGCTTCCTGCTGATCTGGGCGGCGCTGTGCGTGCTGACGTTCGACGCGCTGCGCACCGCGCGCCGCACCCGGCGCACCGTCCTCGCCCACACGCCGCACACGGCGGCGCCGGAGAGCGGGCCGGAGGCCCGGACGGAGGCGGGCCGGGCCGGATAGCCTGCCCGGCATGACGGAGCGCACCCTTCAGTGGGTCGGGGCCCAGCTGGCGGACGGCGAACACCTCACCGCCGAGGCCCCGCTGGTGGGCGGCTGGACCTCCCGGATGCGCCGGCTGACCACCAGCCACGGACGCTCCCTGGTGCTGCGGTCGTTCACCGACGCGTTCTTCCTGCGGCACGCGGACGGACTGCTCACCCGGGAGGCGGACGTCCTCACGCTGCTGGCCGGGACGGACGTCCCCGCCGCCCGGCTGCTGGCCGTGGACGCCCGCGCCGACCACTGCGACCACCCCTCGCTGCTGATGACGCTGCTGCCCGGTGCCGTGTGCCTGGACGACACCGGGGCGGCGGCCCGGGCCGGCGCGCTGGCGGCCCAGCTGGTCCGTATCCACGGCCTCGCGGTGGCCGGGGCGGACCGGCCGCGCCCGTACCAGGCGTGGACCGCGCCCGGCCGGGTGCGGGTGCCGGAACGGACCGGCCGCCCGGAGCTGTGGCGCCGCGCGATCGCCGCGATCGACCGCGAACCGCCCGCCCACCGGGGGCGGTTCCTGCACCGCGACTACCACCCGGGCAATGTGCTGTTCGCCGCGGGCGCCGTCAGCGGGGTGGTGGACTGGGTGGAGACCTCCTGGGGCCCGGCCGACCTCGACGTGGCGCACTGCGCCACCGCGCTCGCCCTGCTGCACGGCCCGGCCGCGGGCCTGGCCTTCCCGGCCCGCTACACGGCCTGCGGCGGCACCCTCTCCCCCACCCCGGCGGCCCGCCGCTACTGGTCCGTGCTGGACGCGCTGGGCTACGCCCCCGACGCCGGGAAGGTCGCCGCCCCGTGGCGCGCCCTGGGCCGGGCGGACCTGACTTCGGTGGTGCTCCAGGAGCGGCTGGAGACGTATCTGGAGGGGCTGCTGGGCCTGCCGGACCGCTGAGCGCGCGCCCCGGCGGGGGCCGGGTGCGCCCGGCCCGGCCGAACAGGGCGTCCGGGCCCGGCATCCCGGGGCCCGGTGGCGGGCATCACTGGGGCGGGGCCGGGCCGAGCAGGGAGGCGGACGGGCGATGACACAGCGTGCTCCGGTGGGGCGTCCGGGGCGGGGTCCCGGGCGCGGGTTCGACGAGAGCGTGGACACGGTCCCCTGGACGCACGCCGTCTGCGGCCGGCCGCTGCCCTTCCCGCCGCCGGACGGCGAGCCGGCGGGCCACGAGGAGCCGCTGCCGCCGGACACCGCGCGCGGCTGAGCCGGGCGCCGCGCTCACGTCCCCCGCGGTGCCTGCCGGGCGCGGTGGGCGCGGACCTTGTGGCGGTTGCCGCAGTTCTCCATCGCGCACCAGCGGCGGCGGCCGGGGCGGGAGGTGTCGACGTACAGCAGGGAGCAGTTCTCGCCCGCGCAGACCCGGATCCGGTCCGCGTACGGGCCGGTCAGCACCGCGATCGCGTCCCGGGCGACCGTGGACAGCAGCTGGGCGCCGGTGGCCGGTTCCGCCCAGCCGGCGGTGGTGGTGTCCGGGGCGAGGCGCGGTATCAGCGGCGGGGCGGCCGCCGCCGCGTTCAGCGCGGCGAGGTCGGCCGGGGCCGGTGCCTCGCCCGCGACCCGGGCGAGGCCGGTGCGCCACAGCGCGTCCCGCAGCGTACGGGCGGCGCGCACGTCCGCCGGGCCGAGTTCCAGCGCCGGGGTGGGGTGCAGGCGGCACTGTCCGGCCCAGCGGCGCAGGTCCTCCGGCGCGTGCAGCACCTCCCAGCGCGCCATCCGGTCGGGACCGCCGGTGACCAGGAGTTCGAAGCTCAGCGCCCCGGGGTCGAAGCGGTACGCGATTCCCCAACCCGAACGCAGTGGCATGCCTGGCGGAGTTGCCTTCCCGGTCATGTAACTACTATAACCAGTTACATGAACGCGACCGCACCGCTGCACTGGAAACTCGTCGTCGACACCGCCGACGCCCACCGCCTCGCCGACTTCTGGGCCGGCGCGCTCGGCTACACCGTCGAGGACCACAGCGCCCTCATCGAACGCCTGCTGAGCGCCGGGCACATCCGCCAGGACGCGCTCACCGAGCACCACGGCCGCCGCGCCTGGGCGGGCCTGGCCGCCGTGCGGCACCCGGACGAGCCGTACGACGAGGCCACCGGCATCGGCCAGGGGCACCGCATCCTGTTCCAGGACGTGCCCGAGGCAGGAGCGCGCACCGGCAAGAACCGGCTGCACATCGACGTCCACGGCGAACGCGGCCGGCTCGGCGAACTCGTCGCACGCCTGGAGGCCCTGGGCGCCACCCGCGTCCGGGAGGTCGACCAGGGCCCGGCCGGACACTGGTGGATCATGCAGGACCCGGAGGGGAACACCTTCTGCGCCGCCTGAGCCGGCACCCCCGCGGGCGCCGGCCCCGGGCCGCCGCCCCGCGGCGCGCCGTCAGTGCACCGGCAGTTCGTCGAGGAAGTCCGGCATCGCGTCCGGCAGCAGACCCGGCAGCGGCTCGCCGGCCCCGACCTCCACCACCGTCGCGTCCTGCGGCGGGGTGAAGTCGAAGCTGCCGCCCGCCGGCTGGCCGTAGGTGATCTGGGCGAACGCCAGGTCCATCAGCGGCCCGTGCTCCCCCTGCACGGTCACCGCCAGCGGCACCCCCGTCTCCGCGTCCACCGAGATCCGGGCCGACTCCACGGCGACGGGTCCGTCCACCGTGTCCTTCGGCTCCACCAGCAGCTGGTAGGCGCTGCGGCCTGCCACCCGGGCGGTGCCGTCCACCGACACCTCGGCGACCTCACCGGCCCGCTCCAGCAGTTGCTCCACCGCCGCCTGCGGCGTCACGTGCGGGGCCACCCCCAGCTCGTCGGCCCCCGGCGCCTCGCGCTCCGCGTCCAGCGGCACCTCGGCCCGGTACGCCACGTTGCTGTCGCTGTCGTACGCCCACACCTCCTGGCCGCGGTGGATGAGCGCGAAGCGGTCCGAGTCGCCGTCCACCAGCGCCAGCCGCTGCCGGTCCGGGCCGTCCACCGCGATCCGCAGCGTGCTGTTGCCGCCCGCCAGATCCGCCAGCCGCCCGGCGGGACCGTCGAGACCACGGGCCAGCTGCGCCACCCCCGACAGCGCCGTGTCGGCCTGGACCCGCACCGTGCCGGACAGCTGAGTCGTCTCGGACTCCGCGATCCGCACCAGCAGTTCCTCGGCCGTCACCTCCGGCAGGTCCGGCGCCCCGTCGCTGGCGATCGCCGGCCACACCCCCACCCCGATCACGGCGGCTCCCGCCACCACCGCCAGCGGCAAACCGGCCCGCCTGACGCGCGCGTTCAGTCCCATGTCACCCTCATCCCCATCTGTCCGCAGGCGGCGATCGGTCCACCGTCGCCCCAAGCACCACCCATTGCACCAGGGTGAGGGGCTTTCGACATCCTTCGCCGGGAGGCTCCCGTCTCCTCCCCGCGGAGTAGACCGCCGCCCCGGAACGGCCGGAACCCGTAAGGGTTCTCCCCACGGGGGTGGCCGGGACACGCGCAAGGGGCGGTGCGCAGGCACCGCCCCTTCCCGTATGCGCGCGCCGGAGCGCGCCCGCGCGCGGCTACCGCGTACGGTCCGCCACGAGGTCGCACAGCGCCGCCATGGACGCCTTCGCCGGCCCGTCCGGCAGCGGCGCCAGACACCGGCGCGCGTCGTCGGCGAACCGCAGCGTGTCCTGCTTCGCCGCCTCCAGCGCGGGATGCGCCCGCAGCCCGGCCAGCGCCCGTGCAAGCCGCGCGTCGTCGCTCAGATCACCGGAGATCAGCTCGCACAGCTCGCGGTCCGCCGCCGACCCGCCGCGCGCCGCCATCTCGCGCAGCCGCAGCACCGGCATCGTGGGGACGCCCTCGCGCAGATCGGTCCCCGGCGTCTTCCCCGACTCGCCCCCGTCACTGGCGATGTCGAGCACGTCGTCCGCGAGCTGGAAGGCGATCCCGATCCGCTCCCCGAACTGGGTGACGACGTCCACGACGGCCTCGTCGGCCCCGGACATCATGGCCCCGAACCGCCCGGCCACCGCGATCAGCGACCCGGTCTTCCCGGCGATCACGTCCAGGTAGTGGGCCACCGGGTCCTCGCCGGTCCCGGGCCCCGCCGTCTCCTGCAACTGCCCGGTCACCAGGCGCTCGAACGCCTCGGCCTGGATGCGCACCGCCGCCGGGCCGAGATCGGCCACCATCGTGGACGCCCGGGAGAAGAGGAAGTCGCCGGTCAGCACCGCCACCGAGTTGTCCCAGCGGGCGTTGGCGCTGGGCACCCCGCGCCGCATCTCCGCCTCGTCCATGATGTCGTCGTGGTAGAGCGTCGCCAGATGCGTCAGCTCCACCACCACCGCGGCCGGCACGACCCCCGGCGCGTACGGATCACCGAAGCGCGCCGCCAGCATCACCAGCAGCGGCCGGAAGCGTTTCCCGCCGGCGCGCACCAGATGCTGGGCGGCCTCCGTGATGAAGGGGACATCGCTCTTCGTGGCCTCTATCAGACCCGCCTCGACAGCCGCCAGACCGGCCTGGACGTCCACTTCCAGAGCCCGGTCCCGCACGCTCACCCCGAACGGACCCACGACGGTCACGAGCGTTCTCCTGTCTCCGTTGCCATGTCCTGGGCAGCGTAGCCGGTCACCAAAGGATCACCACGGGCACATCCCCGTCAGCGGCGCGTACCCGTCAAGCAGTCGGGCATACGCTGTCCCCGCCCCGTAACCGACGACCTCGAAGGCGAGGCACCGCATGGCCGTCACTCCCCAGGAACTCTTCGGTCTCGACAACTTGCCCTACGGAGTGTTCAGCGTCCCCGGAGACCCCGGCGAACCCGCCCGGCGCCGGATCGGCGTCCGGTACGGCGACCACGTCCTGGACGCCGGCGCGGCGGCCCACGCACTGGGCTCGCCCCACACCCCGCTGCTCCAAGCCCCCTCCCTGGGCCCGCTGCTCGCCGCCGGACGGCCCGTGTGGCAGTCCGTGCGCGCCGCTGTGCGCGACTGGCTCGGCAACCCGGCGCACCGGGAAACCGTTTCCCCGCTGCTTCTCCCCCTTCACCCGCCCGCCGAATCCCCCCGGCCCACCTTCCATCTGCCCTTCGACGTGGCCGACTACGTGGACTTCTACGCGAGCGAGCACCACGCCACCAACGTCGGCCGGATCTTCCGCCCGGACGGCGAACCGCTCACCCCCAACTGGAAGCACCTGCCGATCGGTTACCACGGCCGGGCAGGCACGGTGGTGGTCTCCGGCACCCCGGTGGTCCGCCCCCGCGGCCAGCGCCGCCCGCCGGGGGCCGCGGCTCCCGACTTCGGCCCCAGCCGCCGGCTGGACATCGAGGCCGAGGTCGGCTTCGTCGTCGGCACCCCTTCCGAACTGGGCAGCCCGGTGCCGATGGCGGCCTTCCGCGACCACGTGTTCGGCGTGGCGCTGCTCAACGACTGGTCGGCGCGGGACCTCCAGGCCTGGGAGTACGTGCCGCTCGGCCCGTTCCTCGGCAAGTCCTTCGCCACCTCGCTGTCCCCCTGGATCACCCCGCTGGACGCCCTGGAACACGCCCGCACCACCCCGCCCCGGCGCACCCACCCGCTGCTGCCGTACCTGGACGACACCGGCCCGGACGCCGAGCCGCAGGGCCTGGACCTGCGGCTGTCGGTCCACCTGAACGGCACGCTCATCAGCGAGCCGCCGTTCTCCGCCATGTACTGGACGGCCGCCCAGCAGCTGGCCCACCTGACGGCGAACGGCGCGAGCCTGCGCACCGGCGACCTGTTCGCCTCCGGCACCGTCTCGGGGCCCGAGCCGGGCCAGCGGGGCTGTCTGCTGGAGCTGACCTGGAGCGGGGCCGAGCCGCTGCGGCTGCCGGACGGGGAGGAGCGCGCCTTCCTCGCCGACGGGGACGAGGTGACCCTCACCGCGTGGGCGCCGGGCGCGGACGGCGGCCGGATCGGCCTGGGCGAGGTGAGCGGCCGGATCCTGCCCGCCCGGTAGGGGGTGTCCGGCAGGTTGCGCCGGGGACGCGCCCGCGCAATAGGTCCGTAACCGATGAGATGATCATGCCCTTTTCGTAGGGGAGTGTCGTCGGCTCCGGATAAGGTGCCCTCACCACACAGTTCGAGGGGAACTCATGCGCAAGGCAGTACGACTCGCCGCGCCCGCGGCGCTCGCGGCGGCGGCTCTGATCCTCACCGGTTGCAGCAGCGACAGTGACAACGACAAGGACGCCAAGGGCAGTGGCTCCCAGGAGGAGACCACCACCGGCGGCGACGCCACGGACGACGAGCCCGCGGCCGACGACGCGCCGGCCGGTGGCCCCAACGCGGAGGAGCTCACCGGCTGGTGGTCCTCGGACCTGACCTCCTCGGAGGCCAACACCATCATCGTCTCCGAGGGTGAGGTCACCGCCATGCTGAACCTCAGCGCGGAGGAGGGCGACATCTGCAGCGGCACGGTGACCGACGGTGCCCTGACCCTGGACTGCGCGCTCGGCTCCGACTTCGAGTCGGCCGCCCTCACGCTGGACGGTTCCTCCCTCGACGTCGCCTGGTCCAACGGCACCACCGAGACCTACGACAAGGTTCCCGGCATGGAGGACTTCGACATGAGCGACCTGGATGAGCTGGGCGACCTGAGCGACCTCGGCTTCTGACGGTCCGCGCACCACAGCACCGCCGAGGGCCCGGATTCCCGGGGGTTTCCGGCCCCTCGGCGTGCGCGCACCGGACCGCCGGTACGGGACGCCCGGCGCTACCGCAGCACGAACACCCCGGCCTGGCCGGCCAGGTCGAGGAAGTACTGCGGCGCGATGCCCAGCACGAGCGTGACCGCCGCCGCGAGCCCGACCACCGACATCGTCAGCGGGCTCGGGATGACCACCGAGGGGCCGTCCGCCTTCGGCTCGCTGAAGAACATCAGCACGATCACCCGGACGTAGAAGAACGCCGCCACCGCCGAGGCCGCCACACCGGTGATGACCAGGCCCATCGCCCCGGCGTCCGCCGCCGCCCGGAACACCGCGAACTTCCCGGCGAACCCGGAGGTCAGCGGAATGCCCGCGAAGGCCAGCAGGAACAGCGCGAAGACCCCGGCCAGCAGCGGCGACCGCCGCCCGAGCCCGGCCCACTTCGACAGATGCGTGGCCTCGCCGCCCGCGTCCCGCACCAGCGTGACCACCGCGAACGCGCCCAGCGTCACGAAGGAGTACGCCGCCAGGTAGAACAGCACCGAGGACACCCCGTCCTCGCTCACCGCCACCACACCGGCCAGGATGAACCCGGCGTGCGCGATCGAGGAGTACGCCAGCAGCCGCTTCACATCGGTCTGGGTGATCGCGATGACCGCGCCCGCCACCATCGAGGCGATGGCCACGCCCCACAGCACCGGCTCCCAGTCCCAGCGGGTGCCGTCCAGCGCCACGTACAGCAGCCGCAGCAGCGCGCCGAACGCCGCCACCTTGGTCGCCGCGGCCATGAAGCCGGTCACCGGGGTCGGGGCGCCCTGGTACACATCGGGGGTCCACATGTGGAACGGCACCGCGCCCACCTTGAACAGCAGGCCCATGACCACCAGCGCCCCGCCGATCAGCAGCAGCGCGTCGTTGCCCATCGTCGAGGCGAGCCCCGGGTCGATGGCCGCCGGCGCGCCGCCGATGACGTCCGCGATCCCGGCGTAGGTGACGGTCCCGGCGTAGCCGTACAGCAGGGCGATGCCGAACAGCAGGAACGCCGAGGCGAAGGCGCCCAGCAGGAAGTACTTGACCGCCGCCTCCTGCGACAGCAGCCGCTTGCGGCGGGCCAGCGCGCACAGCAGGTACAGCGGCAGCGACAGCACTTCCAGGGCGATGAACAGCACCAGCAGGTCGTTGGCCATCGGGAAGATCAGCATGCCGCCGACCGCGAACAGCAGCAGCGGGAAGATCTCCGTGGTGGTGTGCCCGGCCTTCACCGCCTCCTGCTCGGCCTCACCGCCCGGCACCGCCGCCGGCTGGGCCGCGAACGAGTCCACCCGGGCACCGTGCCGGGCGGGCTCCAGGCGGCGCTCCGCGAAGAGGAACACCGACAGCAGCCCGACGAGCAGGATGACGCCCTGGAGGAAGAGGGCGGGGCCGTCCACCGCCAGGGAGCCCATGCCCGCGATCTGCGCCTCGGTGGTGGCGTGCCCGCCGGCCGCGAGGGCCACCACGGCGGCGAACGCGCCCGCCAAGCCGAGGGTGGTGAGCACCACCTGGGTGCCGTACCGGGCCGCACGGGGCGCGAACGCCTCGATCAGCACCCCGATCACGGCGACCCCGAACACGATCAGGCTCGGCAGCAGGGCCAGCCATTCGATCGAAGGAGCCTGAAGGTCATTCATGGGAGGCGCCCTCCGCTTCGGTCACGGTCACGTTCGGCTGCGGATCGGTCTTGTTGACGTCCGACAGGGTGTGCTCGACGGCCGGGTTGACGATGTCGGTGACCGGCTTGGGGTACACGCCGAGGAAGATCAGCAGCGCGATCAGCGGGGCCACCACCGCCAGTTCCCGCATCCGCAGATCCGGCAGCTTCTCCAGGCCCGGCTTCACCGGGCCGGTCATGGTGCGCTGGTACAGCACCAGGACGTACAGCGCCGCCAGCACGATGCCCACGGTGGCGATGATCCCGGCCGCCTTGTACCGGCTGAAGGTGCCCACCAGGACCAGGAACTCGCTGACGAACGGGCCGAGGCCAGGCAGCGACAGGGTGGCCAGACCGCCGACGAGGAAGGTGCCGGCCAGCACGGGCGCGGTCTTCTGCACCCCGCCGTAGTCGGCGATGAGCCGGGAGCCGCGCCGCGAGATCAGGAACCCGGCCACCAGCATCAGCGCGGCCGTCGCGATCCCGTGGTTGACCATGTACAGCGTCGCCCCGGAGTGGCCCTGGCTGGTCATCGCGAAGATGCCCAGCACGATGAACCCGAAGTGGGAGATCGACGCGTAGGCGATCAGCCGCTTCATGTCCCGCTGGCCGAGCGCCAGCAGCGCCCCGTACACGATGCTCACCAGCGACAGCACGATCACCGCCGGGGTGGCCCAGTTGCTCGCCTCCGGGAAGAGGCCGAGGCAGAACCGGAGCATCGCGAAGGTGCCGACCTTGTCCACCACGGCGGTGATGAGGACGGCCACCGGAGCGGTCGACTCGCCCATGGCGTTCGGCAGCCAGGTGTGCAGCGGCCACAGCGGCGCCTTGATGGCGAAGGCGAAGAAGAAGCCGAGGAACAGCCAGCGTTCCGTGCCGGTCCCGAAGGTCAGCTCACCGGCCGCCTTGGCGTCGGCGATCGCCGCCAGCGAGAAGGTGCCGTTGCCCAGCTGGTCGTTGGTGGCGACCCACAGGCCGATCACCGCCGCCAGCATCACCAGGCCACCGGCCAGGTTGTACAGCAGGAACTTGACGGCGGCGTAGCTGCGCTGCCGCGCCTGCCCCGCCTCGTCGCCGCCCCCGGCCCGGTCCCCGAAGCCGCCGATGAGGAAGTACATCGGGATGAGCATGGCTTCGAAGAAGATGTAGAAGAGGAAGATGTCGGTGGCGGCGAAGGACATGATGACCATCGCCTCGACCAGCAGGATCAGCGCGAAGAACCCCTGGGTGGGCCGCCACCGCTTGTTCTGCGGCGTCTCGCCCTCCCTGGGGTCCGCGTCGTTCCAGCCGGCCCCGATGAGGAACGGGATGAGGATCGCGGTGAGCCCGATCATGGCGACACCGATGCCGTCCACGCCCAACTCGTAGGTGACCCCGAAGTCCCTGATCCAGGTGAGGGATTCGGTCAGCTGATACCGGTCGGCCCCGGGCCCGGTGTCGAACCGCAGCAGCACCGCAGCCGCGAACACCACCGTGACCACCGAGAAACCCAGCGCCGTCCATTTGGCGGCCGTGCGCCGCGCCGCGGGCACCGCGGCCGTGGCCACCGCGCCGATCGCGGGGGCCAGGGCCGTGGCCGTCAGCAGGGGAAATGACATCTCAGACCGCCCTCATCAGCAGGGTCACGGCGATCAGGACCGCCGCACCGCCGAACATCGAGACCGCGTAACTGCGGGCATAGCCGTTCTGCACCCGCCGCAGCCGCCCGGAGAGACCGCCGAACGCGGCGGCCAGGCCGTTGACCACGCCGTCCACCAGCTTGTGGTCGACGTACACCAGACCCCGGGTGAGATACGTGCCGGGGGTGACGAACGCGGCGTGGTTGAAGTCGTCCTGGAGCAGGTCGCGGCGCGCCGCCCGGGTGAGGAAGCTGCCGGCCGGTGCCACCACCGGCGCCGGGCGCCGCCCGTACTGGAGGTACGCGGCGCCGACGCCGATCACCATCACGGCGGTCGCGGCCAGCGACACCGCGCCGTGCCCGACCGGGGAGTCGCCGTGGGCGAGCCCGGTGACCGGTTCCAGCCAGTGCGCGAAGGACTCGTTCAGGTTGAACGCGAAGCCGGCGCCGACCGAGCCGATCGCCAGCACGATCATCGGGATCGTCATGGTGGCGGGCGACTCGTGCGGGTGCGGCTCGTGCCCGTGCGCGTCCGGCTGCCACCGCTTCTCGCCGAAGAAGGTCAGCAGCATGATGCGCGTCATGTAGTACGCGGTGAGCGCCGCGCCGAGCAGCATCACCGAGCCCAGGATCCAGCCCTGGGTGCCGCCCTTGGAGAACCCGGCGTAGATGATCTCGTCCTTGGAGAAGAACCCGGACAGATACGGGAAGCCGATGATCGCCAGATAGGCGAGCCCGAAGGTGATGAAGGTGACGGGCATGTACCTGCGCAGGCCGCCGTACTTGCGCATGTCGACCTCGTCGTTCATGCCGTGCATGACGGACCCGGCGCCCAGGAACAGCCCGGCCTTGAAGAAGCCGTGCGTCACCAGGTGCATGATCGCGAAGGCGTAGCCGATCGGGCCGAGCCCGGCGGCCAGCATCATGTAGCCGATCTGCGACATGGTCGAGCCGGCCAGCGCCTTCTTGATGTCGTCCTTGGCGCACCCGACGATCGCCCCGAACACCAGGGTGACGGCGCCGACGACGATGACGACGGTCTGGGCGTCCGGCGCGGCGTTGAAGATGGCGCCGGAGCGGACCACCAGGTAGACACCGGCGGTGACCATGGTGGCGGCGTGGATCAGGGCCGAGACCGGGGTCGGGCCCTCCATGGCGTCGCCGAGCCAGGACTGGAGCGGCACCTGGGCGGACTTGCCGCAGGCGGCCAGCAGCAGCATGAGGCCGATGGCGGTGAGGGTGCCCTCGCCGGTGTCGGTGGCGCTGCTGAGCACCGGGCCGAAGGTGAAGGTGCCGAAGGTGGTGAACATCAGCATGATGGCGATCGACAGGCCGACGTCGCCGACCCGGTTGACGATGAACGCCTTCTTCGCGGCGGTGGCCGCGCGCGGCCGGTCCTGCCAGAAGCCGATGAGCAGGTACGAGGCGAGGCCCACACCCTCCCAGCCGGCGTACAGCAGCAGGTAGTTGTCGGCCAGGACCAGCAGCAGCATGGCGGCGAGGAAGAGGTTGAGATAGCCGAAGAACCGCCGCCGGCGCGGGTCGTGCTCCATGTAGCCCACCGAGTATAGGTGGATGAGCGAGCCGACGCCCGTGATGAGCAGGACGAACGTCATCGACAGCTGGTCGAGCTGGAAGGCGACGTCCGCCTGGAAGCCCGCCACCGGCACCCAGCTGAACAGGTGCTGGTGCAGGGTGCGGTCACCGCCCGCGCGGCCGAGCAGGTCGAAGAAGAGCACCACCGCGAGGACGAAGGACGCGGCGGCCAGCGCGGTGCCCAGCCAGTGCCCCGCGCGGTCGAGCCGCCGCCCGCCGGTGAGCAGCACCAGCGCGCCCAGCAGCGGTGCCGCGACGAGCAGTCCGATCAATGACTCCACTGGTATTACCCCTTACAGCTTCATCAGTGAGGCGTCGTCGACCGAGGCCGAGTGGCGGGAGCGGTACAGCATCACGATGATCGCCAGCCCCACCACGACCTCGGCGGCGGCGACGACCATGACGAAGAACGCCATGATCTGGCCGTCGAGGTTGCCGTGCATCCGGGAGAAGGCGACCAGCGCGAGGTTGGCGGCGTTCAGCATCAGCTCGATGCACATGAACACGACGATGGCGTTCCGCCGCAGCAGCACCCCGCAGGCGCCGAGGGTGAACAGCAGCGCCGCCAGATACAGGTAGTTGTCCGGGCTCACCGGTTCTCCTCCCCGGACTCTTCGCCGTTCGTGGTGGTGCCGTTGACCGCGGCCACGCTCGTGCCGTTGCCGTTGCCGTCGCCGTTGCCGTTCACGTCACCGCCGATGCCGTGCTGCCGCCGCTGCCCGTGGTAGGTGGCGGTGCGCTGTTCCAGGGCGGTCAGATCGCGCAGCGCCTCGCGGTGCACCTCGCGGATCTGGCCCCGGCCGCGCAGGGTGGCGTTGACGCTCAGCTCCGAGGGCGTGCCGTCGGGCAGCAGGCCGGGGATGTCCACGCCGTTGTGCCGCGCGTACACGCCCGGCGCGGGCAGCGGCGGGACGTGGGTGCCGTTCTTGATGCGGTCCACCGACTGCTCGCGCTGCGACCTGATGCGTTCGACGCGCTCGCGGTGGGTGAGCATGGTGGCGCCCACGGCCGCGATGGTCAGCAGGATGCCGGTCACCTCGAAGGCCACCACGTAGCGGGTGAACAGCAGCGACGCGAGGCCCTGGACGTTGCCGCCCGCGTTGGCCTGGCCGAGCCCGGTGAACGAGCCGCCCGCCGCCTGCCCGATCCCGGCGATCAGCAGGGTGCCGAGGCCCAGGCCGAGCAGGGCGGCCAGCCAGCGCTGCCCCTTGAGCGTCTCCTTCAGGGAGTCGGCGGCGCTCACCCCCACCAGCATCAGGACGAACAGGAACAGCATCATCACGGCGCCGGTGTAGACGACGATCTGCACCACGCCGAGGAAGTAGGCGCCGTTGGCGAGGTAGAACAGCGCCAGGATGATCATGGTGCTGGCCAGGCAGAGCGCGGAGTACACCGCGCGCCGCATCAGCACCGTGCCCAGGCCCCCGGCCACCGCGATCGGGGCGAGGATCCAGAACTGCACGGACTCCCCGGTGGAGGTGGAGGTCTCGGCGGCCAGGGTGCCCATGGTGCTCAGCGCGTTCATGCCGGCACCCCCGAACCGCCGCCGGCGCCGGGGGCGTCGGCGGCCGGGTCGGGCAGCTTGCCGGCTTCTGAGAGGGCGTCGACGGTGATGTCGTCCTCGCCCGGCTCCCCCTTGGAGCGGGCCACCTGCCGGACGGTCCCGGGCGCGGCGGCCTTCACCTCGCCCCGGTAGTACGTCTGCTCGTCGGCGCCGGGGTAGAGGGCGTGCGGCGAGTCGACCATGCCGTCCTGGAGCCCGGCCAGCAGCTCCTCCTTGGTGTAGATCAGGGAGGCGCGGGTGCGGTCGGCCAGCTCGTACTCGTTCGTCATGGTGAGCGCCCGGGTGGGGCACGCCTCGACGCACAGGCCGCACAGGATGCAGCGCAGATAGTTGATCTGGTAGACGCGGCCGTACCGCTCACCCGGGGAGTAGCGCTCCTCCTCGGTGTTGTCGGCGCCCTCCACGTAGATGGCGTCGGCCGGACAGGCCCAGGCGCACAGCTCGCAGCCGATGCACTTCTCCAGACCGTCGGGGTGACGGTTGAGCTGGTGCCGGCCGTGGAAGCGCGGCGCGGTGGGCTTCTTCTCCTCGGGGTACTGCTCGGTGAGGCGCTTCTTGAACATGGCCTTGAAGGTCACGCCGAAGCCGCCCACGGGATTCCGGAACTCAGGCACCGTCGCCCTCCTTTCCTTGGGTTCCCTCGTCGGTATCGGCGGTGTCGGCATGCGCCGCGACGCCCGCCGTGGGTCCGCGCGACGGCCGTCGGGGCACCGGCGGCAGCGTCTGCCCCGGCAGCGGCGGTACGGGGAATCCGCCCGCCATGGGATCGAACGGCTCCTCCGGGCGGTCCGCCTCCTCCGCGGCGCGGCGTTCGTCGGCGCGGTCGCGGAAGATGTCCACGACGAAGGAGACGAGCAGCAGGACGATCACGCCGCCGACCACCCACAGGACGATGTCGCGGAAGCCGTAGCCCTCGTTCTGCATGGCCCGCACGGTGGCGACCAGCATCAGCCAGACCAGCGCGACCGGGATCAGCACCTTCCAGCCGAGCTTCATCAGCTGGTCGTAGCGCACCCGGGGCAGCGAGGCCCGGGCCCAGACAAAGAGGAAGATGACCGCCAGCATCTTGAGGGTGAACCACAGCATCGGCCACCAGCCGGAGTTGGCGCCCTCCCAGAAGCTCAGCGGCGCCGGGGCCCGCCAGCCGCCCAGGAAGAGGGTGACCATCAGCATGGACACGATGACCATGTGGATGTACTCGGACATCATGAAGAACGCGAACTTGATGGACGAGTACTCGGTGAGATAGCCGCCGACCAGGTCGCCCTCGGACTCCGGCATGTCGAACGGCAGCCGGTGCGACTCGCCGACCATCGCGACCGTGTAGATCAGGAAGGACACCGGCAGCAGCACCAGGAACCAGCGGTCGCTCTGCGCGTCCACGATGCCCGAGGTGGACATCGTCCCGGAGTAGAGGAAGACGGCGGCGAAGCTGAGGCCCATGGCCACCTCGTAGGAGATGACCTGCGCCGTGGCCCGCACCCCGCCGAGCAGCGGATAGGTGGAGTTGGAGGACCAGCCGGCCAGCACCGTGCCGTACACGGTGATCGCGGCGGTGGCCAGCACCAGCAGCAGCGCCACCGGCAGATCGGTGAGCTGGAGCGCGGTGCGGGTGCCGAAGATGCTCACCGGGTTGTCGGCGGGGCCGAACGGGATGACCGCCACGGCCATGAAGGCGGGGATCGTCGCCAGGGCGGGGGCGAGGATGAAGAGCACCTTGTCGGCGCCCTTGACGACGATGTCCTCCTTCAGCATCAGCTTGATGCCGTCGAACAGCGACTGGAGCATGCCCCACGGACCGTGCCGGTTGGGGCCGATCCGCAGCTGCATCCAGCCGAGCACCTTGCGCTCCATGACGATGCAGATCAGCACCGTCAGCAGCAGGAAGGCGAAGCAGAACACCGCCTTGAGCAGGATCAGCCAGAAGGGGTCTCCGCCGAACATCGACAGATCCGCCTCCTGGGCGAGGGTGGTCGTACGCATCAGGCGTTCACCTCCTCGGCGACCGTCGCACCGATGGTGACCACGGCGCCGGGCACGGCACCGAGGTCGGAGTAGGCGCCGCCGCCCAGCGAGTTGAGCGGCAGCCATACCACCCGGTCCGGCATCTCCGCGGTGACGGCCAGCGGCAGCACCACGGAACCGGCGGGCCCGGTGACGGTCAGCGGCTCACCGTCGGCGACTCCGGCCTCCTCGGCGGTGGCCGGGGACAGCCGGGCGACGGTGGCGTGCCGGGTGCCGGCCAGCGCCTCGTCCCCCTGCTGCAGCAGGCCCTGGTCGAGCAGCATCCGGTGTCCGGCCAGCACCGCCTCGCCCGGCTCGGGGCTCGGCAGCTCCACCGGGGTGGCGGTCGGGCCCAGCGGCAGATCGCCCGTCCACGGCTCCAGGCCGTCGATCTCGGCCCGGATGGTGGGCAGATCGGGCAGCCCGAGGTGGACGTCCATGGCGTCCGCCAGCATGTTCAGCGCGCGGGCGTCGGTCTGCACCAGGCGCCGCGTCATCTGGTCGGGCTTCACGGCGGCCTCGAACGGACGGGCCCGGCCCTCCCAGTTGAGGAAGGTGCCGCCCTTCTCCACCACGGCCGCCACCGGCAGCACTACATGGGCGCGGTCGGTGACCTCGGACGGGCGCAGTTCGAGCGACACCAGGAAGCCGGTGTCCGCCACCGTGTCCAGGGCCCGGCGGGCCAGCGCCGGGTCGGGCAGGTCCGCGACCTCGACCCCGCCGACCACCAGGGCGCCGATCTCGCCGGCCGCCGCGGCCTCGATGATCTGCCCGGTGTCGCGGCCCGCGCGCTCGGGCAGCGCGGCCACGCCCCAGGCGGCGGCGATCTCCCGGCGCGCCCGCGGGTCGTCGGCCGGCCGGCCGCCGGGCAGCAGCCCGGGCAGCGCGCCCACCTCGATGGCGCCGCGCTCACCGGCGCGGCGCGGGATCCACACCAGCCGGGCGCCGCTGGATCCGGCCAGCGCCACCGCGGCGGTGTACCCGCCGGGGACGGCGGCCAGCCGCTCGCCGACCACGATCAGCGCGCCGTCGGCCGCGATGGCCTCGCGCGCCGCGCGGCCGTCCGGGCCGAGCCCGCTGCCGCTCGCCAGCGCCTCCAGCCAGCCCGTCTCGGTGCCCGGCGCGGCCGGCAGCAGGGTGCCGCCGGCCTTCGCCAGGCCCGGGGTGATGTGGGAGGCCAGCGAGAAGACCCGCGCCCCGCGCTTGCGGTGCGCCTTGCGCAGCCGCAGGAAGACGCTGGGCGCCTCCTCCTCCGACTCGAATCCCACCAGCAGCACGGCGGGCGCGGCCTCCAGCGCGCGGAAGGTCAGCCCCTGTGTGCCGTCCAGGTCCACGCCGTGTCCGGCGACCTGGGAGGCGAGGAACGCGGCCTCCTCCTGGCTGTGCACCCGGGCCCGGAAGTCGATGTCGTGGGTGTGCAGCGCTACCCGGGCGAACTTGGCGTAGGCGTAGGCGTCCTCGACGGTGCCGCGGCCGCCGGTGAGCACGGCGGCGCCCCGCTCCCGGCCCGCGGTCAGCCCGCGGGCGGCGGCCTCCAGGGCCTCCGGCCAGCTCGCCGGGACGAGTTCGCCGCTGTCGGCGTCCCGCACCAGCGGCGTCGTCAGCCGGTCACGCTGCTGGGCGTACCGGAACGCGAACCGGCCCTTGTCGCAGATCCACTCCTCGTTGACCTCGGGGTTCTCCTCGGCGAGCCGCCGCATGACCTTGCCGCGCCGGTGGTCGGTGCGGATGCCGCAGCCGCCGGCGCAGTGCTCGCACACGCCGGGCGAGGAGACCAGGTCGAAGGGGCGGGAGCGGAAGCGGTAGGCGGCCGAGGTGAGCGCGCCGACCGGGCAGATCTGGATGGTGTTGCCGGAGAAGTAGGACTCGAACGGGTCCCCTTCGCCGATCCCGACCTGCTGGAGGGCGCCCCGGTCCACCATCTCGATGATGGGGTCACCGGCGATCTGGTTGGAGAAGCGGGTGCAGCGGGCGCACAGGACGCACCGCTCCCGGTCGAGCAGCACCTGGGTGGAGATCGGCACCGGCTTCTCGAAGGTCCGCTTGCGGCCCTCGAACCGGCTCTCGGCCGCCCCGGTGGTCATCGCCTGGTTCTGCAGGGGGCATTCGCCGCCCTTGTCGCAGACGGGGCAGTCCAGCGGGTGGTTGATGAGCAGCAGCTCCATCACGCCGCGCTGCGCCTTCTCGGCGACGGGCGAGGAGAGCTGGGTCTTGACGACCATGCCCTCGGTGCAGGTGATGGTGCAGGAGGCCATCGGCTTGCGCTGGCCCTCGACCTCGACGATGCACTGCCGGCAGGCGCCGGCCGGGTCGAGCGCCGGGTGGTCGCAGAACCGGGGGATCTCGATGCCCAGTTGCTCGGCGGCGCGGATCACCAGGGTGCCCTTGGGCACGGAGAGCGCGATGCCGTCGATCGTGAGGGAGACCAGGTCCTCCTGCGCCGGCCGGGCGGCCTGCCCACCACCGTTCTTGGCGTCGGTGGTGACCGTCATGCCTTCACCTCCACTGATGCGTTCGAGTCGTCGTCCGCCCAGACGGTGGACTTGGCGGGATCGAAGGGGCAGCCGCGCCCGGTGATGTGCTGTTCGTACTCCGCGCGGAAGTACTTCAGGGAGGAGAAGATCGGCGAGGCCGCTCCGTCCCCGAGGGCGCAGAAGGACTTGCCGTTGATGTTGTCGGCGATGTCCGCGAGCTTGTCGAGATCGTCCGGCCGGCCCTTGCCCGCCTCGATGTCGCGCAGCAGCTGCACCAGCCAGTACGTGCCCTCGCGGCACGGGGTGCACTTGCCGCAGGACTCGTGCGCGTAGAACTCGGTCCAGCGGGTGACGGCCCGCACCACGCAGGTCGTCTCGTCGAAGCACTGGAGCGCCTTGGTGCCGAGCATCGACCCGGCGGCGCCGACGCCCTCGTAGTCGAGGGGGACGTCGAGGTGCTCGTCGGTGAACATCGGCGTGGAGGAGCCGCCCGGGGTCCAGAACTTCAGCCGGTGGCCGGGGCGCATCCCGCCGCTCAGTTCCAGCAGCTCCCGCAGGGTGATGCCCAGCGGCGCCTCGTACTGGCCGGGGCGGGCCACGTGGCCGGAGAGGGAGTAGAGCGTGAAGCCGGGGGACTTCTCGCTGCCCATGGACTTGAACCAGTCCTTGCCGCGGTCGATGATCGCGGGCACCGAGGCGATGGACTCCACGTTGTTGACCACGGTGGGGCTGGCGTACAGACCGGCGATCGCGGGGAACGGCGGGCGCAGCCTGGGCTGTCCGCGCCGGCCCTCCAGCGAGTCGAGCAGCGCGGTCTCCTCGCCGCAGATGTACGCGCCGGCCCCGGCGTGCACGGTCACCTGGAGGTCCTTGCCGGGGCCGAGGGCGTCCTTGCCGAGGAACCCGGCGGCGTACGCCTCGGCCACCGCGGCGTGCAGCCGCCGCAGCACGGGCACCACTTCGCCGCGCAGGTAGATGAAGGCGTGCGCGGAGCGGATCGCGTGGCAGGCGATGACGATGCCCTCGATGAGGGAGTGCGGGTTGGCGTAGAGCAGCGGGATGTCCTTGCAGGTGCCCGGCTCGGACTCGTCGGCGTTGACGACGAGGTAGTGCGGCTTGCCGTCGCCCTGCGGGATGAACTGCCACTTCATGCCGGTGGGGAAGCCGGCGCCGCCCCTTCCCCGGAGTCCGGAGTCCTTGACGTAGGCGATGACGTCGTCGGGCTCCATGTCCAGCGCCTTGCGCAGGCCCCGGTAGCCGCCGTGGGCCCGGTAGGTGTCCAGGGTCCAGGATTCGGGCTGGTCCCAGAAGGCGGACAGCACCGGGGTGAGCAGCTTCTCCGGGCCGCCGTTGCGTGCGGTGTCGTCGGTGCTCACGATCATCACTCCCCCTCCTCGGCGGCCGGCCCGGCGGGGTGGTGCGGGTCGGAGGCCGATGTCTGCTGGGGCGCGTCGTGCGAACTTGGGTGCTCGGCCGGCTGCTCGCCGGCCGGCCGGTCGGCGCCGCGCTGGGTGACCACCCGGCCGGGGCCGGACTCGCCCTTGGCCAGCCGCAGTCCGGCCAGCGAGGCGGGGCCGGCGCTGCCGCCGGCGGCGGTGGCGCCGGGGCGCTCGTCCGGGAAGCCGGCCAGGGTGCGGGCGGTCTTCTTGAAGTCGCACAGGGGCGCGCCGCGGGTGGGGACGACCTTGCGGCCGGCCCGCAGGTCGTCGACGAGGCGCTTGGCGGACTCGATCGTCTGGTTGTCGAAGAACTCCCAGTTGATCATCACCACGGGGGCGTAGTCGCAGGCCGCGTTGCACTCGATGTGTTCGAGGGTGACCTTGCCGTCCTCGGTGGTCTCGCCGTTGCCCAGCTCCAGGTGCTCCTGGAGGGCGGCGAAGATGGCGTCGCCGCCGAGCACCGCGCACAGCGTGTTGGTGCACACCCCGACCTGGTAGTCGCCGGAGGGCTTGCGCCGGTACATGGAGTAGAAGGTGGCCACGGCCGTCACTTCGGCGGTGGTCAGCCCGAGGACGTCGGCGCAGAAGCCGATGCCGGTGCGGGTGACGTACCCCTCCTCCGACTGCACGAGGTGCAGCAGCGGCAGCAGCGCGGAGCGGGAGTCGGGGTAGCGGCCGATGATCTCGCGCGCGTCCGCGGTCAGCCGCTCGCGTACCTCGTCCGGGTAGGCGGGCGGCGGGAGCTGGGGCATCCCCAGCTGGACGTCCGTCATCGGTCGACTCCTCCCATCACGGGGTCGATGGAGGCGACCGCGACGATGACGTCGGCGACCATGCCGCCCTCGCACATCGCGGCCATCGCCTGGAGGTTGGTGAAGGACGGGTCGCGGAAGTGGACCCGGTAGGGGCGGGTGCCGCCGTCGCTGACCATGTGGACGCCGAGTTCGCCCTTGGGGGACTCGACGGCCGTGTACACCTGGCCGGGCGGGACCCGGAAGCCCTCGGTCACCAGCTTGAAGTGGTGGATGAGGGCTTCCATGGAGGTGCCCATGATGGTGCGGATGTGGTCGAGCGAGTTGCCGAGCCCGTCGGGGCCGAGGGCGAGCTGCGCGGGCCAGGCGATCTTCTTGTCGCCGACCATGACCGGGCCCGGCTCCAGCCGGTCGATGCACTGCTCCATGATCCGCAGCGACTGGTGCATCTCCTCAAGGCGCAGCAGGAAGCGGCCCATGGAGTCGCAGGTGTCGGTGGTCGGCACCTCGAAGTCGTAGGTCTCGTACCCGCAGTACGGGTCGGACTTGCGCAGGTCGTGGGGCAGTCCGGCGGAGCGCAGCACGGGGCCGGTGGCGCCGAGGGCGAGGCAGCCGGCGAGGTCGAGGTAGCCGACGTCGGTCAGCCGGGCCTTGAAGACCGGGTTGCCGGTGCAGAGCTTGTCGTACTCGGGCAGGTTCTTCTTCATCTTGCGGATGAAGTCCCGCAGCTGGTCGATGGCGCCGGGCGGCAGGTCCTGGGCGAGGCCGCCGGGGCGGATGTAGGCGCTGTTCATCCGCAGGCCGGTGATCAGCTCGAAGATGTCCAGGCAGTGCTCGCGGTCCCGGAAGCCGTAGATCATGACCGTGGTGGCGCCCAGCTCCATGCCGCCGGTGGCGATGGCCACCAGGTGGGAGGAGAGCCGGTTCAGCTCCATGAGGAGGACCCGGATGACGGTGGCGCGGTCCGGGATGTCGTCGGTGATGCCGAGGAGCTTCTCGACCCCGAGGCAGTAGGCGGCCTCGTTGTAGAAGGGGGTGAGGTAGTCCATCCGCGTGACGAAGGTGGTGCCCTGCGTCCAGGTGCGGTATTCGAGGTTCTTCTCGATCCCGGTGTGCAGGTAGCCGATGCCGGCCCGCGCCTCGGTGACGGTCTCGCCGTCGATCTCCAGGATCAGCCGCAGCACCCCGTGGGTGGACGGGTGCTGGGGGCCCATGTTGACGATGATCCGCTCGTCGTCGGAGCGGCGGCTCACCGTCTCGGCGATCTCGTCCCAGTCGCCGCCGCTGACGGTGTAGACGGTCCCCTCGGTGGTTTCCCGGGCCCCGGCCGACGCCGTCGCCCGGGGCGTGGTCCCGGTGGTGTGGGATGTGGACATCAGCTGTACGACCTCCGCTGGTCGGGAGCCGGAATCTGGGCGCCCTTGTACTCGACGGGGATGCCGCCGAGCGGGTAGTCCTTGCGCTGCGGGAAGCCCTGCCAGTCGTCGGGCATCATGATCCGGGTGAGCGCGGGGTGGCCGTCGAAGACGATGCCGAAGAAGTCGAACGTCTCGCGCTCGTGCCAGTCGTTGGTCGGATAGATGTCCACGACGGACGGGATGTGCGGGTCGGCGTCGGGGACGGAGACCTCCAGCCGGATCAGCCGGCTGTGGGTGATCGAGCGCAGGTGGTAGACGGCGTGCAGTTCCCGGCCGGTGTCGGCGGGGTTGTGCACCCCGCTCACCCCGGTGCACAGCTCGAACCGCAGCGCGGGATCGTCGCGCAGGATGCGGGCCACCTGGGGCAGATAGGCGCGCGCGATGTGGAAGGTCAGCTCGTCGCGGTCCACGACGGTCTTCTCGATGGCGGTCTCCGGGTCGACGCCCTGTTCCTCCAGGGCGCCCTCCAGTTCGTCGGCGACCTCGTCGAAGTAGCCGCCGTAGGGCCGGGAGGAGGCGCCGGGCATACGGACGGTGCGCTGCAGCCCGCCGTATCCGGAGGTGTCGCCGCCGTTGTTGGCGCCGAACATGCCGCGGCGCCGGGCGATGGTCTCCCCGGTGTTCCCGCGGGGTGCCGGGACTCCGCCGGCCCGCTCGCTGTCGTCACTCACCGCAGCAGCCCCTTCATCTCGATGGTGGGAAGGGCCTTCAGCGCGGCTTCCTCCGCTTCCCGGGCGGCCTGCTCGCGGTTGACGCCGAGCTTCTCCTCGCGGATCTTCTGGTGCAGCTTGAGGATCGCGTCCATCAGCATCTCGGGCCGGGGCGGGCAGCCGGGGAGGTAGATGTCGACCGGCACCACGTGGTCGACGCCCTGCACGATCGCGTAGTTGTTGAACATCCCGCCCGAGGACGCGCACACCCCCATGGAGATGACCCACTTGGGGTTGGGCATCTGGTCGTAGACCTGCCGCAGCACGGGCGCCATCTTCTGGCTGACCCGCCCGGCCACGATCATCAGGTCCGCCTGCCGCGGGGAGCCGCGGAAGACCTCCATACCGAAACGGGCCAGGTCGTAGCGCCCGGCCCCGGTGGTCATCATCTCGATCGCACAGCAGGCCAGACCGAAGGTGGCCGGGAAGACCGACGACTTCCGCGACAGCCCGGCCAGCTGCTCGACGGTGCTCAGCAGGAATCCACTGGGAATTTTGTCTTCGAGACCCATGGGAACGCCCTTCCTGGGTTTGTCATGTATCAGGCGCGCGGCTGCTTCCGCCGGCTAGGTCAGTCCCATTCGAGTCCTCCCCGGCGCCAGTCATAGGCGTAGGCGACACCGATGAGGCCGACGAAGACGGCCATCTGCGCGAGCCCGAACATCCCCAGGGCGTCGAAGTGCACGGCCCAGGGATAAAGAAAGACGATCTCGATGTCGAAGATGATGAAGAGCATCGCCGTCAGGTAGTACTTCACCGGGAAGCGACCACCACCGGCGGGCTGCGGGGTCGGCTCCACGCCGCACTCGTACGCGGACAACTTGGCCCGGTTGTAGCGCTTGGGACCGACGATCGATGCGAGCACCAGGGACATCACGACGAAGCCCGCCCCGAGGGCCCCCAGTACGAGGATGGGAACGTACGCGTTCACCGCACCTCGCTCCTTCCAGTCAACGGCGACTGCTAGCGATGAAGATCAGATCTATGTGAGTCAGTTCACAAGGCTGGTGAGCATCCTAAGCCCGGGCCCTGTGACCTTCGACACTGGGGCACCGACGAAGTTTGTGATCTCTCCCACCCGACGAACGCGACGAACCCAAGGTATGCCACCCCACTGACACACAACGCGACGAACCCGATACGGACCGCCAAATCCGGAAGTAGTGGGCCGTGACAACCAGCCGCCGCCTTTACCACTGCATGGTCAGTACAAGCAAATTCGCAGCAGGAATGGGTATCTGGTATATGGCGAGCGGTGCCTGACATATCCCTGACCACCGTCGTCCTGCTCTGCCTCGCCGCCGCCCTCGCGGGCTGGATCGACGCGGTCGTGGGCGGCGGAGGTCTGCTGCTGCTCCCCGCCCTGCTCATCGGCTTCCCGCACCTCGCCCCGGCGTACGCGCTCGGCACCAACAAGGCCGTGGCGATCACCGGTACGTCGATCGCGGCCGTCACCTACGCGCGGAAAACCCCCGTCGACCGTGCCCTCGCGGCCCGGCTCGGCGGCCTCGCCGTGCTGTCGGCCGGCGGCGGCGCACTGTTCGCATCCGCGGTCGACAAGGAGATCCTGCAGCCGCTGATCATGGTCGTCCTGCTCGGCGTGGCCGTGTTCGTCGTCCGGAAACCGCGCTTCGGCGCCCAGGCCACCGGGCGTGATGTCACCCGCCGGCGCCGCCTGCTGGCCCTCGCCGTGGCCGGGGTCGCGGTCGCCTTCTACGACGGTCTGATCGGCCCGGGAACCGGCACCTTCCTGGTCATATCCCTGGTGGCGATCCTCCATCTGGACATGCTCACCGCGTCCGCCACCGCCAAGGTCGTGAACGTCGGCACAAACCTGGGCGCCCTGCTGGTGTTCGGCGCGACCGGCACCGTGCTGTGGAAACTGGCGGCGGGCATGGCGGTGTTCAACATGGCGGGCGGCTGGATCGGCGCTCACATGGCGGTGCGCAGGGGCAGCGGCTTCGTCCGCGCCGTCCTGCTCGTGGTCGTGACGGCGCTGGTGGTGCGCCTGGCGTACGACCAGTGGTGGTCGTGACGTGCGCCACGGCGGCTCCCGGCTGACACTCCGACAGATTGCCCGCGGACCCGCCGCGTGCTAGCCAATGGGGCATTCCGGACAACGCCCAGCACACGCGCACCGCGCCAACCGCCGGACGAGCGCCCGCCCCAGGGAGCAAAAGGGACCAAGCTACCCATTCCAAACGCCGTTTATCGCACCTGTGGCGCACGCCACAACAATTGAGAACAACCGGACATCACTGGTACGGATGATGTCCATGTCCCCAATCCGTTACCGAGGCCGGCACCGCAAGCCGTCCCGTGCCAGCACTCTGATACGCGGCGGAGTCCTCTCCGGCGTGGTCGGCACCGTCGCCGTCACCGGGGCCGCCACGCCCGCCAACGCGGCCGAGGACCCGGTGGAGACGACCGCGGAGCTGCGCGCTCTGAACGAGGTCCTCTCCGCCTCCGTCAGCCAGGCGGCCCGGGCCACCGAGACGTACGCCGACCTGTCCGGCCTGCGTCAGCAGCACCAGCGCGCCGAGCAGCGCGCCTTCAGCACCGCCCAGCAGGCCGCCGCCGAACAGCGCGCCGAGGAGGAGGCCGCGGCCGAGGCCGCCGCCGAGGCCGCCCGCCGCGCGGCCGAGGAAGCCGCCGCCGAGCGCGAGGCCGAGGAAGCCGCCTCCCGCTCCGCCGAGCGCAGCACCCTGGCCGCCGCCTCCGCGCCCGCGGCCACCGAATCCGCCCCCGCGCCGGCCCCCGCCCCCAGCGGCAGCGCCGCTGCGGTCGTCTCCTTCGCCCAGGCCCAGCTCGGCGACGCCTATGTCATGGGCGCCACCGGCCCCGACGCCTGGGACTGCTCCAGCCTGGTGCAGGCGGCGTACGCCTCGGCCGGCGTCTCCCTCCCCCGCACCTCCCAGCCGCAGTCCACCTCCGGCACCCAGGTCTCGCTGAGCAACCTCCAGCCCGGCGACATCCTCTACTGGGGCAGCGCCGGCAGCGCGTACCACGTGGCGATCTACATCGGCGGCGGCCAGTTCATCGGCGCCCAGAACTCCTCCACCGGTGTCGTGC
>NZ_JBHWJL010000023.1:0-34401 GCF_042731495.1 Streptomyces sp. NPDC059853 | reverse complement strand
CCATCGCCACCACGACCCCCACCGTGCCCGGCACCTCCGCCAGCAGCCGCCGCGCCGCCGTCAGGACCGCCGCCCGGCCCGGGGTGCGCTCCGGCGTACCGCCGGGGCCGGCCGCCACCTCGTACACCGGCTCCACCCCGGTGGCGCGCACCGCGCGCGGCGGCACCGCGCCCGGCATCGCCAGCGTCAGCACCCGGTCGGCGACGGCGGCGATCTCGGCCGGGTTGCGGTAGTTCACGGTCAGCTCGAACCGGCGGCGCGGCCGGGTGCCCAGCGCGGCGTCCTTCTCGGCCGCCGCCTCCTCCGGCGCCGACCAGGAACTCTGCGCCGGGTCGCCGACGATCGTCCACGTCGCCTGGCGGCCCCGGCGGCCCACCATCCGCCACTGCATCGGGGTGAGGTCCTGCGCCTCGTCCACGATGATGTGCGCGTAGTCCGCCCGCTCCCCCTCGCGCTCCGCCAGCCGCTCCCGGCGCGAGGAGCCGCCCCCGCCGATCCGGTCGGCGTAGGTGGTCAGCTCCTCCAGGCCGGTGAGCAGATCCAGCGGGTCGGCCTCCCGCGCGGCCCGCTCCCGCGGCCGGGACGGGGTGCCCAGCACCTGCCGCAGCTCGTCCAGCAGCGCCACGTCGTGCACGGACAGCCCCTCGCCACCGGCGGTGACCCGCCGCAGCGAGCGGGCCAGCTGCCGCACCTCGCGGGGCCGCAGCACCCGGCGCGCCCAGCGGGCCAGCCGGGCCTCCTCGGCCATGGCCCGCAGCACCTGGAGCGGGGTGACCTCGGGCCACCAGGCGTCCAGGAAGTCGGTGAAGGCGTCCTCGGTACCGACGTCCTCGCCGAAGCCGTCGCGGGCCTCCTGGAGCAGTTCGGCGTCGCCGTAGTGCCGGGCGGCGGCGCCGGACTTCTGCCACAGCGCGTCCAGCAGCAGCCGCCGGGCGCGGGGCCGCAGCAGATTGACCGGGGCGCTGCCGCCGAGCGCGGCCCGGCGGACCCGGTCCAGGTCCCCGGCGTCCAGCTCGACGCGGGCGCCCATCGCCACCACCCGCAGCCGGTCCGGCGCCCCCGGCCGCTCCAGCACGCCGCGCGCCGCCTTCGCCAGCACCCGGGCCATCGCCGCCGATCCCTTGATCCGGGCGACCTGCGGTTCGTCGTACGCCGTGGCCTCCACGCCGTCCACCAGGGAGCCCAGCGCCCGGATGGCGACCTGGCCCTCCTCGCCGAGGGACGGCAGCACGCCCTCGGTGTACGAGACGAGCAGCGGCGTCGGCGAGACGATGAGGATGCCGCCGGCGTACCGGCGCCGGTCCTGGTACAGCAGGTACGCGGCGCGGTGCAGGGCGACGGCGGTCTTGCCGGTACCGGGGCCGCCGTTCACCTCGGTGACGGAGACGGCGGGGGCGCGGATCACCTCGTCCTGCTCGGCCTGGATCGAGGCCACGATGTCCGTCATCCGGTGGCCCCGGGTGCGGCCGAGGGCGGCCATCAGCGCGCCGTCGCCGACCACCGGCAATTCGGCGCCGTCCAGGGTGGCGCGCAGTTCGGGGCGGAGCAGGTCGTCCTCGACGCCCAGCACCCGGCGGCCCTTGCTGCGGATGACGCGGCGCCGCACCACGCGGCCCGGGGCCACCGGGGTGGCGCGGTAGAACGGGGCGGCGGCCGGGGCGCGCCAGTCGATGACCAGCGGCACGTAGTCGGCGTCCAGCACGCCGAGCCGGCCGATGTGCAGCGTCTCGGCGATCTCGGCGACCGGCTCCCCGCCGGGCCCGGTGGTGACGGCGTCCTCGGCGGGCTCGACCGAGGTCAGCGCCCCGTCCGGGCCGCGCCGGCCGTCCTGGCCGGCGAGCAGGTCGATGCGGCCGAAGAGGAAGTCCTCGAACTCGTTGTTCAGCCGGGACAGGTGCACCCCGGCCTGGAAGACCTGGGCGTCCCGCTCGGCCAGCGCGCCCGGGGTGCCGACCTGCACCCGTTTGGCGGCGTCGGCCATGAGGAACTCGGCCTCGTGGATCTTCTCCTCCAGCCGCCGGTACACGGTGTCGAGGTGCCGCTGCTCGCCGTCAACCTCCCGCTCCCGTACGTCCACGACCTCGGCCCCCTTCTGACCCTGCACTGAAGAACGGCGCACTACGGTACGCGACCGGTGAGCAGCACCGGATTGGTGAGGGCCGCCATCCGCCCGTCGGTGTCGCGCACCTCGGCGCGCACGAAACCGGACGCTCCGGCGCTGGTGCCCCACTCGACGGTGTGCGCTCCGGCGCCACCGAGCGTGACGCGGTGGGCCGGGCCGCGCTCGTCATGGAAGGTGACGGTGCCCCCGGGCACCCCGCGTACCGCCAGCCGGACGGTGCACGGCTGGTCGCCGGGCGCCGCGAGCCGTTCGCCGATGCCGGCGGCGCGGCCCCGGGCGTGCGCCGTGAAGGAGAGGCCGACGCCGGACGAGGCGGCGATCCAGCTGTGCCCGGCGCGCAGGGCGGCGAGCAGCGCCGCAGGGTCCGGGCCGGTGGCCCGCACCACGGTGTGCGGGGTGCCGAGCTGGCCCGCCAGATGGGCGTCGCTGTTGCCCACGGCGGGCCGCCAGCGCCCGGCGTGGACCCCGGCGGCCAGGGCGCGGCCCCACTCGGCGAGGGCCGCCTCGTTGTCCGCCTGCCACGGCAGGTCCGAGGTCCACGCCCCGTTCCACACCTCGACGGCGTCGAACCCGTCGTACGGGAACTGGAAGGTGCCCGAGGGGTAGGGGGCGTGCGGGTGGGCCGCCACGCACAGCCCGCCGTCGCGCCGGACCCGGGCGAGCGCCCGGTGCAGGGCGGCGCCGTCCCGTACGTCGTGGTGCCAGTCGATGACCCGGCCGGGGGTCAGACCGAGGGCGAGCCAGTGTCCGGTGCGGGTGGTGACCTCGGCGCCGGGGATGACCAGCGGGTCCCCGGGGCCGGTGGGCCAGGTGCCGTGCGCGGCGGCCGTGTTGTGGTCGGTGGTGGCCAGGAAGTCCAGTCCCGCCGCGCGGGCCTCGGCGGCCAGCCGGGACGGGGGGAGTTCGCCGTCGGAGTGGAGGGAGTGGACGTGGCAGTCGCCCCGGTACCAGGCTCGGGTCATGGGGGGTGCCTACCCGGTGCCTCCCTTCGTCACCACGGCCTTGTTCCGCATCAGGAACGTGCCGGGGGCGGGGCGGCGTCGACGCGTGCTGATCGGCGACGGCTCGGCCGGTCGGGGCCGCCGGTCGTCGCGGGGTGCCGGGCCGTACCGGGAGGTGCGGGGGCCGACCGGGCGCGGCACCGGGTGGGACGACGACACCGGCAGCCGGTCACGCCACGGCGAACGCCGGAGAGGGCGACAGAGGTGCGGGCCGATGTGGCCATGGGGGCGTCTTCGGCGCCCACCCTGCGAGACAGTATGAACGGACGTTCCTACACCACGAGTTGAGCCGGAATACGAACCCGCGTGCATTCCTCATGAAGGAGCCGGGCCAGTACGGTCAGCTGGGGCGCGGCGCGGTCGGTGCGCCAGATGAGGCCGAGCTGGGACGGTTCGTCGAGCCCGTCTACGGCGAGGTAGCACACATCGCCGCGCGTGGCCCGTTCGGCCAGCGGGCGGCACACCAGCATCGCGTGCTCGCCCGAGGCGACCAGGGCCAGCCCTTCCTGGACGGTGGTGATCCCCGCCGTCGAACGGATCGGGGTGCCGGCCGGTGTGGCGCGCGGCACCCGGGCGGCCATCCAGTAGTCGGGGGCGTCCCCGGCGGGGTGCACGAGGTCCAGGCCCGCCAGTTCCTCCACCGGTACCCGCCCGGCGCCGGAGGCGGCCAGCGGGTGGGAGGAGGCGACGGCGAGCAGCCGGTCCTGCGGCGGGAACCGGAAGCCGACGGTCAGCGCCGCCTCGCGGACCGGGAGTTCCACCACGGCGGCGTCCAGCCGGCCGTCGAGCACCGCCGAGAACGGCGAGCCCAGCGGGATCTCGCTCAGCGCCATGGTGACGCCGTGGCGGGCCCGCAACTGCCGGAACGCCTCGGTGACCTCCTCGTACACGCTGCCGTGGAAGCCGATCCGCAGCTGGCACAGGGCGCCGCGCCGGGCGCGCTCCTGGGCGTGCGCGACGACGGTGGCCAGCGTCCCGTACGCCGGGCGCACCTCGGCCACGAACTGGGCGCCGAACCGGGTGAGTTCCACCCGGCGGCTGGTGCGGTCCACCAGCCGGACGCCGACCCGCCGCTCCAGCGCGGCGATCAGCTGGCTGACTCTGCTCTGCGAACAGCCCAGGCGGGCGGCGGTGCGGCCGAAGTGCAGTTCCTCGGCGAGGGCCAGCAGGCACTCGATCTCCTGCACCTGGATCTGCTTCACATCGATCAGCGTAGCTCATCGATCGTTGAGAAGATCGCTGTTGTTCGGGCCCGTGCGGCGGGGTTGGCTGAGGGCATGGTTCCCGCAGCACCGCCGGTTCCGGACGCCGGCCCCGGCCCGGCACGTACCTCCGCACGGCAGTGGACGGCGATCGCCGTCCTGTCGCCGGCCACCTTCGTCGTCGTCACCTCCGAGATGCTGCCGGTCGGCGTGCTGACCCCGATGGCCGAGCCGGGGCGTCGGCCGTCAGCGCGTGGCCAGGGCCCGGCCCGCCTCCCGGGCCGCTGCGCGGGCCCGGGTGTGGTGGTCGGCCGCGAGGTCGCGCAGGGGCTCCATCGCGGGCTCGACGGCGGCCAGCGTCAGTTCGCGCTTGATGACCGTCAGGTCGGCCTCCCAGATGTCGCCCAGCACCCGCTCCAGGTACGGCGTGGAGTGGTCCCACCCCTCGCGCGGGGTGCCGGGGCCGTAGCCGCCGCCCAGCGTGGTGACGAGCACCGTCGGGGTGCCCTTCAGCAGCGGGGTGGTGGGCCCGGCACCCGCGATGACGAGGTCGACCCAGGTCTTGAAGTGCTGGGAGACGCCGTAGTTGTACAGCGGGACGGCCAGGATCGCGGCGTCGGCGGCACGCAGTTCGTCCGCCAGCGTCGTGCCGAGCGCCAGCGCCTCGCGCTGGGCCGGGGTGCGGTCCGGCTCGGGGGTGCCGCCGCCGGTGGTGGCCAGGGCCCAGGCGTCGGCGGGCAGGGCGTCGGTGCCCAGGTGGCGGCGGGTCACGGCGCCGCCGGGGTGTGCGGAGGTCCACTCGGCCTCGGCTATGTCGGCGATCTCGGCGCCGGCGGAGGTGGTGGGCAGGATGCTGGCGTCCAGACGGAACAGGTTCATGCGGGCTTCCTCGGGTGGGGCGGTATGCGGACGTGGGCATGCACGGGCGGTGGCGACGGTGGCACCGCCGTACGGACAGCCTAAACGGACTTTACCCCGCTTCGTATTCCTGCCGGTAGATTGGCCCGCGTGGATCCCTTCCTCGTCCCCTTCGGCAAGCCGCGCCCCGAGCGCGCCGACGCGGTGCGCAACCGCGAGCACCTGCTGCGCACCGCCCGCGAGATGATCGCGGCCGAGGGCGTGGACAAGGTGACGATGGACGGCCTCGCCGAACGCGCCGGGCTCGGCAAGGGCACCGTCTTCCGCCGCTTCGGCACCCGGGCCGGCATCTTCCGGGCGCTGCTGGACGCGGAGGAACGGCGCTTCCAGGAGCGGGTCCTGTCCGGCCCGCCCCCGCTCGGCCCGGGCGCGGCGCCCGTCGACCGCCTCGTCGCCTACGGCCGCGCCCGCACCGCCTTCCTCCTCGACCACCAGGACATCGCCCGCGCGGGCATCGACCGCAACCGGCCCGTCCCCGCCTCCGGCGCCTCGCTCACCCAGCTGCACCTGCGCATGCTGCTGCTCCAGGCCGCGCCGATGCCGCACCTGGACGCCGTCGTCGTGCAGCTCACCGCCGCCCTGGAGGGCCCGCTGGTGCTGTACCTGTCCCGCCCCGAGGACGAGGCCCCACTCCCCCCGGACGTCGCCGACTTCTTCGGCGACGCCTGGCAGACCCTCATCGAACGCCTGGTGCACGGCCCGCAGGCCGCGCCCGGGCGCGACAACTAGGCCGTCTCTTCCGGATCTTCGTGGATCAGGCCGCGTTGTCGGATGCGGTGCATCGCAAGGCGCCGGAGTGGTGTCCTTCGGGCGGTTCGGCAACGCGGCGAGGTTCCCCCGGCCTTCGGCCGGGAGGTGCCCCCAGTAGCCGGCGGCGCGGCCCCGCGAAGATCCGAAAGAGACGGCCCAGCGCCGTCGCACGCCCGGCGGCGGAATGCCGGGGCCCTCAGCGCGGTTGATCGCGTCATGACGGATCGACCCGGGCCCCGCTTCCTCACCGACGACGCCCTGTCCGCGCTGCTGGCAGGCCAGCGGTTCGGCACCGTGGCCACCGTGCGGCGCAGCGGCCACCCGCACCTGACCACGATGCTGTACCACTGGGACCCGGAGACCCGGGTCGTGCGGATCTCCACCACGGCCGACCGCGCCAAGCCCGGGCACATCCGCCGCGACCCGCACGCCGCCCTGCATGTGCCGGGCGGCGACGTGTGGTCGTTCGCGGTCGCCGAGGGCGAGGCCGAGGTCTCGGAGATCACCGCGACGCCGGGCGACGCGGTCGGCCGCGAACTGCTCGACATGCTGCCCGCCGACATGCGGCCCGTGGACGAGAGCGCGTTCCTGGAGCAACAGGTCGCCGAACGCCGGGTGGTCATCCGGCTGCACGTGCGCCGTCTGTACGGGACCGCCCTGGAGGTGAGCGGCTGACGGCCGCCGGCCCGTGGGGCGAGCCTCCGATCGTCTCTTGCGGATCGGGCCGCTCACCCGGCTGACCCCGGGAGGTGCCCTCTCGCGTCGTTCAAGGCGCCGGAGCACCTCACCGGGGTGTTCCCCGGGCGGTTCGCACCGTGACGGGGCCCCCGGCCTTCGGCCGGGAGGTGCCCCCAGTAGCCGGCGGCGCGGCCCCGCGAAGATCCGCACGGGACGGGCTGGCCCCCGCCCGGGGCCGGCCTCGCTCGGTCGCCGCCGGACCGGCGGCGGACGGCCCGTACGGCGCTCACTGCTGGGCGCGGTACTCGTCCGAGGGCTGGGCGAGTTCCGGGTGGTGCGCCCCGTACCGGTCGCCGTGGAGCGTCAGCATCGCCCAGTGCCAGGCCTCGTCGTGGAAGACGAGCCAGCGGTACGGGGCGTCGGCCGGCTCGTACGGGTACGCCTCCAGGGCCGCCCGCTCGGCGTCCGCCGGGCTCAGTCCCCCGTGGCGCCGCATCACCCACGCGTAGGCGCGCCGTTCGGACCGCAGGTGACCGAGGTACTCCGCCTCACTCCACGTCACCGCCCCACGGTAGCCGTCCCGATGCGGGCCCGGCGCGCAAAACCGGGTGCGCGCCGGGCGCCGCGCCGGGTGTACTCGACGCATGACGATCGCCGCGCACACCCCCGGAGTCGACGAACTGCCCGGTGTCCTGGCCGTGCTGCGGCAGTGGCAGGACGACGCCGCGCCGCCCCAGCTGCACCCCGGCGACCTGGGCTGGTTCTGGCGCTTCGGCGCCCGGGCGACGGCCCGCGCGGTACGCACCTGGCAGCGGGACGGACGGATCCTCGCCCTCGGACTGCTGGACGGTCCCCGGCTGTTCCGGCTGACCCTCGCCCCGGACACCCACCGCGACGCGGAGCTGGCGCGGCGGCTGGCCGATGACCTGGCCACCCCCGAACACGGCGTGCTCGGCGCCGGACCGGCATCCGTCGAGGCGCCGGAGAGCACCCTCGTGCACGGGGCGCTGGCCGCGCGCGGCTGGCGCCGCGACGAGCCGTGGACGCCGCTGCGCCGCGACCTCGCCGGGCCGGTGCCGGACCCGGGCGTACGGATCGAGGTGGCCGGGCCGGAACGGGCGGGCGAGCGGGCCGCCGTCCAGCGGGCCGCGTTCGAGGTCTCCTCCTTCACCGAGGCGCGCTGGCGGACGATGGCGGCCGGGCCGGCGTACAGCGACGGCCGGTGCCTGGTCGCGTACGACGGCGGCGGCACGGCGGTCGCGGCGGTGACGGTCTGGTCGGCGGGCCCCGGCCGGCCCGGGCTGCTCGAACCGCTGGGGGTGCACCGCGACCACCGCGGGCGCGGCCACGGCCGGGCGATCACGCTCGCCGCGGCGGCGGCGCTGCGGGCGCTGGGCGCCTCCAGCGCGTTCGTCTGCACGCCCGCCGCCAACACCGCGGCCGTCGCCACCTACACGGCGGCCGGTTTCCGCCCGCTGCCCGCGATGCGGGACAGCCGCCGGGACGGCTGACGGCCGTCCCGTCCGTACCGCCGGGCGCCGCCCCCGGGCGCGGAACCCCGGCCGCGCAGGCACGGCCCCGGCGTCCCCCGGTGTGTCAGTGCCACAGCCGGAACAGGTCCGTGTCCCCGCCCAGCGCCCGGGCGGCGGCGACCGCGCCGGTGAGTGGCGTGCCGAGGGCCAGCGTCCGGTAGTAGAAGGCGGCGGCGAAGGCGACGGCGGCCGTGCCGTCCGGATAGCCCTGCGGCGCGATGTACGCGGAGCATCCCGCGTCGAGGAAGCCGCGCGCCATCGCGTCGCTTCCGGTCATGCAGCCGGTGGAGAGCACCACGGGCTTGTCCAGCCGCCCCAGTTCGGCGGCGATCCCGGGGGTGAGCACGTCGTTGAACGGCTGCTCCGCCGCGATCTCGGGGGCGAGTTCGTCGAGCAGGATGCCCCGCTCGTCGCCGTGGCAGCACAGCACCAGGTGATCGGCCCGGCTCAGGGTGCCGTTCAGCACGTCGGCGAGATGACGCGGGGATCCGACGGGCAGCAGCCTGACGTCGGCGCCGTACTCGGCGAGGAGAGCGCGCAGCGCGTACGGCTCACCCCCGGTGTGACCGATCGCGACGACATCGGCAGTGGCGGCGAACATCCGGACGGACTCCTGTCACCCGTTCCTCTTCACTGACCTCCCCATTCTGCGGCCCCGGGGGCACGGTGCTCACGAGCGGGGCTCCGCCGCCGGTGCGTGCCGGGCGGTGTACGCCGCGAACGGCTCGATCCCGGCCGCCGCGCGGCGGGCGTCCAGACCGGCCGGGTCCTCGATCGGCCACGGCACCGGGGCGCCGTCCCGGACGCCGCCGATCTGGGTGCCGAAGAGCTGCTCGCGGCCCTCGTTCACCAGGGTGCGGTCGCGCAGGAACGCCAGGTCCCGGGCGCTCGCCCGGCCGTCGGCGACCGCCGCTTCCAGCAGCCGTACGGCGCGGCGCTGGACATCCAGCCGGCGGTCGGCGTGCTGGGCGATCAGCCAGGCGGCGTGGGCGGCGTCCGCGCCGAACCGGTCGGCGGTGGGCCAGCCGTACTCGTCCATGATCGCGTTCAGCCGGTCGGCGTGCCGGGCCGTCAGCCGGTGCCAGCGCAGGCGTTCGGCCGGGTCCTCGCTGAGGCCGAGCGGGGCGGTGCGGTGGTCCTCTTCGGCCATGGCGGAAAGCTCCGCCGCCAGTTCTTCCGTCGTGTGGGTCATGCCCCCACGCTAGAACGGGAATCCGGCGCGAAGATCATCTCGTGGGAGGGTGACTGCGGGGCCGTTCTCGCGGCAGAATGGATGCATCCCCGGAAGCCCCCGCCACGTGGCCGGCTTCCCGGCTTTCCGCCCCGGGCGGGCCCCCTGATAGCGTTTTCCGCATGTCCGGAGCTTCGTGTGCGGCCGCCTGCGCCGCGGTGACCAGGACGTCCCGCTAGCGGCGGGCGTTCGACTCACACACCATCATCTGAACGTCCCCCCGCTTCGTCATCCCGACCGGAGCGGCACGTTCGTGCTGCTCAGAGCTTCCTCTGAGCAACGGAGCACCCGATGTCATCGGACATCCCCATCTCACGCGGGCACGGCCCGTCCCCCACCCGCGCATGGCTGGTGCTGTGCGCGATGTCCCTGCTGCAGTTCTTCATCGCGGTCGATGTGACCGTCGTCAACGTCGCGATGCCGTCGATCGGCGCCGAGTTCGGCGTCGGCGGGCACACGCTGACCTGGGTCGTGGTCGGCTACACGGTCACCGGCGGCGGCATGCTGATGCTCGGTGGCCGGCTGGGCGACCTGCTCGGGCGGCGGCGGGTGCTGCTGCTCGGCACCTCCCTGTTCGGCGCCGCGTCCCTGCTCGCCGGGCTGGCGCCCAGTTACTCCCTGCTGGTGGTGGCGCGTCTGGCGCAGGGCGCGGGCGAGGCCATCGCGCTGCCGGCCGCGATGGCGACCATCGTCCTGCTCTTCCCGGAGGGTCCGCGCCGGTCGCGGGCGCTCGGCGTGTGGGCGGCGGTGGCCAGTTGCGGTCTCGTCCTCGGGTTCGTGCTGTCCGGGGTGATCACCGACCGGCTGGGGTGGCGGTGGATCTTCCTCGTCTCGGTGCCGTTCATCCTGGTGGTGCTGGTCGCCTCCGTCGTCCTGGTCCGCGGGGACCGGCCGGCGGCCGGGGACGCGGCGCCGCTGGATGTGCCGGGGGCGCTGCTGCTGACGGCCTGCCCGCTGCTGTTCGCGTACGGGGTGGTCGAGGCCGGTGAACCGGGCACCCCCGCCTGGGTGGTCGTGGCCGCGCTGGCCGGGGCGGTGGCCGCCGCGGCCGGGTTCGTCCGGGTCGAGGGGCGCGCGGCGCACCCGCTGGTTCCGCTGCGCTTCTTCACCCACCGCACCCGGGTGACGGCCAATCTGACCACGATGCTGCTGAGCGGCGGCCTGTCCACCTCCTTCCTGCTGTTCACCCTGTACATGCAGGACCGGCTGGGCTACGGCCCGCTGGGCGCGGGGCTGACGATGCTGCCGCTGGCGGTCGCGCTGATCGGGTGTTCGCTGCTGGTGCCCCGGCTGCTGGGGCGCTGGGGGGCGCGGGCGTGCGTGCTGGCCGGGCTCGGGTTCACCGGGGCGGCGATGGCGGTGATCGCGCTGGTGGCGGCCACGGACACGGGCGGGGCGGCGCTGGTGCCGGCCATGTTGCTGATCGCGGCCGGGATGGGGTTCGGCCTCGTGGGGCTCCAGTACGTGGCGGTCAGCGGCGTGACGGAGGACGACGCGGGGATCGCCTCGGGTGTCCAGCGCGCGGCCGATCAGCTGGGCGGCGCGGCCGGGGTGGCCGTGTGCGTCGGGATCGGGTTCGCTCCTGCCCTGCACACGCGCGATCCGTTCCTGGTGGCCACGCTGCTGGCCACGACGGGGCTGGTGGCCGGCGCGGTACTGGCCCGGGGCCTGCGCACGCGCCTGCCGGCGGAAACGGCAGCGGCACCGGCGGGTGAGCGGGAGGAGGCAGACGGCCGGGAGACGACCGGCTGACCCGCGTCCCGCCGGGGTGGGCCCCCGCGGGCCCGCCCCGGCGGGGCCGGGCCGGGCCGGGTCAGTCTGCCCGTCAGGGCGCGTACTTGCCGCCCTCCCCCGTGGTCGGGTCGAGGGCCAGGCGGTAGCCGCGTTTGACCACCGTCTGGATGATCGTCGGGGCGCCGAGTGCCGTGCGCAGGCGGGCCATCGCCGTCTCCACCGCGTGTTCGTCGCGGCCCGCGCCGGGCAGGGTGCGCAGCAGTTCGCCGCGGGGGACCACCCAGCCGGGGCGCCGGGCGAGGGCGCGCAGCAGGGCCATGCCGGCCGGCGGGACCGGGCGCAGCGTGCCGTCGACGACGGCCGCGTGGCCGCGTACCTCCAGGCGCCGCCCGGCCACCGGCAGGGTGCGGGCGCGGCCGGGGAGTTCGGTGCACAGCAGTTGGACGAGCGGGCCGAGCCGGAAGCGTTCGGGGTGCCGTACGGGGATGTCCCGTGCTTCGAGCGGGAGTGCGGTGACCGGGCCGACGCAGGCGGCCAGGACATCGCGGCGCAGGGCGGCCAGCAGGGGTTCGGCCAGGCCGCGTTCTTCCGCCCGGCGCAGCAGGGAGGCCGCCGCGGGGGCGCTGGTGAAGGTAAGCGCGTCCAGGCCGCCGGCCAGGGTCACCTCGATCAGCCGGTCGACCGGGCCGAGGTCCTGCGGCGGCATCCAGCGGTAGACGGGTACCTCCACCACGCGGGCGCCCGCCTCGGTCAGTGCCTCGATGAAGCCGGGCAGCGGTTCGCCGTGCAGCTGGAGCGCGATGCGGCGGCCGTCGACGCCGCCGTCCAGCAGGCGGGCCAGGACCTCGGCCATGGATTCGGAGGCGGGCGACCACTGTTCGGTGAGTCCGGCGGCGCGGATGGCGCCGCGTACCTTGGGGCCGCGGGCGAGGAGTTCGGCGCGGCCGAGGGTGGTGAGCAGGTCCTGGCCGATGCCCCAGCCGTCGGCGGCCTCCACCCAGCCGCGGAAGCCGATGGCGGTGGTGGCGATCACGACGTCCGGCGGGTCGTGGGTCAGTGCGCGGGTGGCGTGCAGCAGTTCGTCGTCGTCGGAGAGCGGGACGATCCGCAGCGCCGGCGCGTGCACCACCTCGGCGCCGCGCCGGCGCAGCAGGGCGATCAGTTCCTCGGCCCGGCGGGCGGCGGTGACTCCGACCGTGAATCCGGCCAGGGGGTCGATCGGCTGGGGGTCTGGCTGCATCTGGTGCTTCCCAAGGGGCGGGGGTTCGAGCCTGTCACACGAGCCTGTCAACGGCGGGTGACAGGACCGCTCCCGTCATGTTTCCCGGGTGTTACGCCGGGGTTCTGCCTCACACTCCGGCATACGCGGGCTGCTGCCGCTGCCCGGCGGATGCGCCGCTCGTCTCGCCGGTGCCGGCGCCGCTGCCCGTCCCGGTGCGGGTGCCGCGCAGGTATACGGCCCAGGTGACGAGGCAGCACAGGACGTAGAAGGCGAGGAAGGTGACGAACGCGGCGGTGCCGGTGCCCGAGGTGAGGAAGGACTGGCGGAAGGCGAGGTTGATGCCGAGTCCGCCCAGCGCGCCGACGGCGCCGATGAGCCCGATGGCCGCGCCGGACAGCCGGCGCCCGTAGGCCGCCGCCTCTTCGCCGCGCAGGCCGAGCGCCTGGGCCTTGGCGTGGTAGATGCCCGGGATCATCTTGTACGTCGAGCCGTTGCCGAGTCCGGTGAGGACGAACAGGGCGATGAAGCCGACGAGGAACACCGGCAGGGAGGCGCGCTGGGAGGCGAGGATCACCACGCCGGTGGCGGCGGCCATGCCGAGGAAGGTGTACAGGGTGATGCGGGCGCCGCCGTACCGGTCGGCGAGGGCGCCGCCGACCGGGCGGATGAGCGAGCCGAGCAGCGGGCCGAGGAAGGTGATGGAGGCGGCCTGGAGCGGGGTGCGGTCGAACTGGTTCTGGAGCACGAGCCCGAACGCGAAGCTGTAGCCGATGAACGAGCCGAAGGTGCCGATGTACAGGAACGACATGATCCAGGTGTGGCCGTCGCGCACCGATTCGACGGCGGCGCCGGTGTCGTTGGTGACGGTCACCAGGTTGTCCATGTAGCGCCAGGCGAGGACGGCGGCCACCACGATGAGCGGCGCGTAGACGGCGAGCAGGACGCGCGGGCTGCCGTCTCCGGCGGTGGCGATGACGAGGAGCCCGGCGAGCTGGATGACGGGGACGCCGATGTTGCCGCCGCCCGCGTTGAGGCCGAGGGCCCAGCCCTTCTTCCGCAGCGGGAAGAAGGAGTTGATGTTGGTCATGGAGGAGGCGAAGTTGCCGCCGCCGACGCCGGTGAGGACGGCGACCAGCAGGAACGTGGTGTACGAGGTGCCGGGTTCCATCACCACCCAGGCGGCGGCGGTGGGCAGGAGCAGCAGGGCGGCGGAGACGACCGTCCAGTTGCGGCCGCCGAAGCGGGCGACGGCGAAGGTGTAGGGGACGCGGGCGATCGCGCCGACCAGGGTGGCGACGGAGACGAGGAAGAACTTGCCGGCCGCGTCGATGCCGTACTCCGGGCCCATGAAGAGCACGAGGACCGACCACAGGGTCCAGATGGAGAAGCCGATGTGCTCGGAGAGGATGGAGAAGGCGAGGTTGCGGCGGGCTATGCGTTCGCCTTTCTCCGCCCAGAACCGTTCGTCCTCCGGGTCCCATTCCTCGATCCAGCGCCCGGAGGCGGTCCGCGCTCGTGCTGCCGGTGCTGGGCCTGTCATGGCGCCTCCATGGTGCGGTGTGTGCGGTGTGTGCGGGGGTGGGTCGGGCGTGCGGGGGTGGCTCGGGGGTGGTGCCGTGCCGGGAAGCGTAGGCGGGCGGCGTTTCACCGCTGTGGCCACAGATGACGCGGAGGCAACCGTGCACTCACCACCCGCCCCGGCCCCCGGTGAGCGGCGCGGCGGGCGCGGTCTGCTATGGATGGTTGAAGTGTGAACTCCGCACGTACGCAAGGCGTAAGGACCCTTCATGACTGTTCCCCCCACACCCCACCGGCGTTCTTCGCGGGTGACCCGGCGCGCCCTGTTCGGTACCGCGGGCGCGGTGGCGGCCGGTGCCGCGCTCACCCCGGCCGTCATCGCGGCGACCGGTGGCTCCGGCGACGGCGACGGCTCCGGCCAGGGCTCCGACGGCGGTTCCGGTGACGCCGCCCCGGCCGGCACCACGCCGCGGTCCTTCCCGCGCACCCGCAGCGTGGCGGCGACCGGCGAGGAGGCGGTGCGCACCGACTTCCCGATCGGCTTCGTCGGCGTCGCCTGGGCCGGTGCGCGCAGCGCGGCCGGCGGCGGCATCCGGCTGACCGGCACCGGGGACGGCGGGGACGCCGGGGACGCCGGTACGGACTGGCAGCCGCTGAGCGGCGGCGGCTGCTCGGACAGCAACGGCGGGCGGCTGCTGGTGGCGGCCCGGCAGGCGAGCGGCTACGAGCTGAGGGCGCCGGACGGGGCGACCTCGCTGATATCGGTGGCACTGGACACCTCGCGCGGGCCGCGCCGGGAGATCCCGGTGCCGAAGGACCCGACGCGGGTGCGCGGCGTGGAGTACCTGTCCCGTGCCGCGTGGGGCGCGGACGAGTCGCTGCGTTTCCTGCCGGACGGCACCGAGAACACGCCGACCGAGTTCTATCCGTTCCAGACGCTGACGGTGCACCACACGGTGACGCCGAACGACGACCCGGACCCGGCGGCGACGGTGCGCGGGATCTACGAGTTCCACGCGATCACCAACGACTGGGGCGACATCGGCTACCACTTCCTCATCGACGAGGCGGGCCGGATCTACGAGGGCCGGTACTCGGGCGAGGGCGGGCTGCCCGCGCACGACGAGGACGGCAACATGGTGACCGCCTTCCACGTGGGCGGCTTCAACTCCGGGAACCTCGGCATCGCGCTGCTGGGGGATCTGACGGAGCAGGGCCCGACCGAGGCGGCGCGCGCGGCGCTCACCCAGCTGGTGCGCGCGGTGTTCCGGCTGCACGGCCGGGACCCGCTGGCCGATGTCACCTACGTCAATCCGGTGAACGGCACCGAGGTGGAGGTGGCGGAGATCAGCGGCCACCGGGACTGGCTGGAGACCGACTGCCCCGGTGAGGTGATGTACGCCGAACTGGCCGCGCTGCGCGCGGCGGTGGCCGCCGGAGGCTGAGGCCCGCCGGGGCACGGCACGGACGGCCGCCCGGTGTTCACCCGGGTGTCGCCGGGGGCTGTCCGTGCGGCGCGCCGCGTTCATCCCCGCTCCCCAGGATCGGGATGTCGCGGTACAACGTGTCCGAGGAGGCTCCCATGAAGCGTCAGCTCGCCGTCCTTGCCGCTCTGTCCGGTCTGCTGCTCGCCTCCGCGCCCGCGGTGGCCGCACCCGTCGCACCTGTCACGCCCGGCGCGTCCGGGCACGCCCCGGGCAAGCCGCCGCTGCCCGCGCTGCCCGACACACTGCACGGCGGGGCCTGGCCCACGTCCCATCTCCAGGGTGTGGCGCTGGACCGCGGGAAGGGGTACATGTACTGGTCCTTCACCCAGATGCTGGTGAAGACCGATCTGCGGGGGAAGGTCATCGGCACCGTCGAGGGGCTGACGGGCCATCTGGGCGATCTGGACCTGAACCCGCGCGACGGCCGGGTCTACGGGTCGCTGGAGTACAAGGCGGAAGAGGCGTTCTACATCGCCGTCTTCGACGGGGACCGGATCGACCGGGTGGGGATGAACGCCGAGCGGGACGGGGTGATGACCACCGTCTATCTGCCGGAGGTGGTGGAGGACTTCACCGCCGACATGGACGGGGACGGCCACTTCGACGGGGACACGCCCGACACGGCGGACCACCGGTACGGGTGCAGCGGCATCGACGGGGTGGCGTTCGGTCCGGCGTTCGGCAAGCGCGCCGGGCAGGGCAAGGACACGCTGAAGGTGGCGTACGGGATCTACTCCAACACGGAGCGGACGGACAACGACCACCAGGTGATCCTGGAGTACGACGTCACGGGCTGGCGGCGGTACGAGCGTCCGCTGTCGCAGACGGCACCGCACCACAGCGGTCCGTCCCGGGTGGACGGCAAGTTCTTCGCGTACACGGGGAACACCCGGTTCGGGGTGCAGAACCTGGAGTACGACCCGTACACCGGGGACTGGTTCCTCGCGGTGTACGAGGGGGCGAAGCCGGGCTTCCCGAACTACTCGTTCTTCGTGGTCGACGGCTCGGCCCGCCCGGTGACCGGGGAGATCGTGGGGCAGCCGGAGCGGGAGCGGGGGAAGCTGCTGAAGGTGAGCGACGGCTTCGACTTCCACGGGCAGTACGGGTTCGAGGCGCTGGGCGACGGGACGTACTACGTGGCGGACAGTGTGCGGGTGGTGGGCCCGGACGGGGTGGTCCGGCAGGAGGGGTTCGCGGAGAAGTACCGCTGGACGGGGCGTCCGGCGGGGGCGGAGCGGACGACGCCGCCGTTCTCACCGGTGGCGGGCGGCTGAGCCGGTGCCGGTCTGCCGGCGGGCGCGGTGCCGGGCGACGTTGACGCGGTTGCCGCACAGTTCGGGCATGCAGTAGCGGCGGCGGCCGGCGCGGCTGGTGTCGACGAACACGCCGTCGCAGGTGGGTGAGGCGCAGGGCCGGAACCGGGCGTGGCCGAGGGTGCGCAGGGTGCCGAGGAGGCCGGTGCCGGTGGCGACGGCGAGCTGGGTGGTGAGCGGGGCGCCGGTGGGGGTGGTGAGGTACCACTGCCACCGGTGCTCGCTGTCGCGTTCGAGGACGGGGGCGGTGGTGCCGCGGGCGATGAGGGCGTTGGCCCCGGCGGCGGTCTCGTCCTCGGTGCCGGCTTCGAGGACGGTGCGCAGGTCGTCGCGGAGCCGGTGGACCTGGCGGAGGTCGGTGTCGGTGGGGGTGGCGCCGGGCAGACCGTGCTCGTCGAGGAACGCGGTGAGGTCGTCGGGGCCGGTCAGCATCTCGCCGGCGGACTTCCAGACCAGGGGTGAGGTGTTGACGAGGTCGGTGGCGAGACCCGCCCCCCACGCGTAATCTGAAAACGAGACTTTCATGCCTTACTCCGCCCTGCTACGGTAACGGCTGTAGCTTTCCTTTACACCTTAACGCGGAAGCGGAGGTTCCTCATGCGCACCTGGACACGGATCCGGTCCGGCTGGCACCGGCTGCGGCGGCTCGGCGCGGACATGGCGTACGGCATCGACGCGGGCCACGCCATCCGGCACGGCGGCCGGCCCGCCCCGCGCAGGTGCCGCCCGCTGTGACCTCCCGGGTCCGGCCCGGGGCCCGCCCCGGGCCGGACGACGGTACGGCCCGGGCGGGCCGGGGGCGGGCAGGCGGGCAGGCGGGCAGGTCGACGGGCGCGGGCGGAGCAGACAGGCGGGCAAAAGCGTTCGACGGGACCGGGCCCGTCCGGCAGGATCCGGTCATGAACGCACGCCACACCTGGCCGCTGTACGGTCTGCGCCTGACCACCCCCCGGCTGGAGCTGTCGGTGCCCGACCTGGACCGGCTCGCCGAACTCGCCGGGGTGGCGGCGGGCGGTCTCCACGAGGACGGGTTCATGCCGTTCTCGGTGCCCTGGTCCGACACCGCCCCGCGCGAGCGCGCCCGCGGCACCTTCCAGCACCTGCTGGGCACCATCGCGACCTGGCAGCCGTCCGCCTGGACGCTCAGCCTCGCGGTACGGCACGAGGGCCGCGTCATCGGCCGCCAGGACCTCATCACCAGCGACTACCCGGTGACCCGGGAGGCCGAGACCGGCTCCTGGCTGGGCCTGGCCCACCAGGGCCGCGGCCTGGGCACCGAGATGCGGGCGGCGGCGCTGCACCTGGCGTTCGCCGAGCTGGGCGCCCGCTCCATGACCTCCGCCGCCATGACCGACAACCCGCGCTCGCTGGGCGTCTCCCGCAAGCTCGGCTACCGCGACGACGGCGTGGCCACGCTCTCCGTCCAGGGCCGGCGGCGCACCCTGCGCCGGCTGCGGATCGACCGCGACGCCTGGGAGGCGCACCGCACGGTGCCGGTGACGGTCGAAGGGCTCAGCGAGGAGTGCCGGGAGCTGTTCGGTCTGCGCTGACGGCCAGCAGATAGCCCTGGTGCCGCCGCTCGTCCGGCTCGGGCGCCCGCCGCACCCGGGTGCTGAGGGTGAACCCGGCCCGGACGAGGGCGTCCGCCATGGTCTCCAGCGGCCACAGCCAGCCCGGCGTCACCTTGTGGTCGAACGGCACCGGCTCCCCGCCGGTGCCGTCCGGGATCGTCTGGAACCCCAGCAGCAGCCGGCCGCCCGGCACCAGCACCCGGTGGAACTCGGCCAGCGCCACCGGCACCCGCTCGGGCGGCAGATGGATCAGCGAGTACCAGCCCAGCACCCCGGCCACCGAGCGGTCCGGCAGCCGCAGGTCCAGCATGCTGCCGGTCGTGAACCGCAGCCCGGGGTACGCGGCGCGGGCCAGCTCGATCATGCGGGGCGTCAGGTCGATGCCGAACGTCTCCACGCCCAGTTCGTCCAGGTGTGCCGTCACATGGCCGGGGCCGCAGCCGATGTCGGCGACGGGGCCGGTGCCGCGCACGAGTTCGGCGAAGGCGCCCAGCAGTCCCAGTTCGAGCGGCTGCCGGGGGAACACCTCCCGCACAAGCTCCACATACCGGTCGCTGATCTCCGTATAGGCCGCCGAAACGGTCGCCGCGCCGCTGTCTCCGGTCATGGCCGGGAACTTTACGCGTCCCGGCGAGGTGAAGCCGGAAGAGGGCCTGATGTTTTGCGCATCAGTGTCTAACCTGACGATCAGGACCGACCGTTCGTTGAGTGGGGGGTTATGCACGGGAAGGAAACGGGGGAGGAACGCGGGGACGCCGAGGACACCAGACGGCTGCGCCGGGACCGCGAGGACCGCCCGGGCCCCATGGATCACGCGGACCACGGGGACCGCGCGGAGCACACCGGGAGCACGGCGGGGCGGGAACCCACGGCCTCCGGCACCGTCCGCGAGCCCGGCCCCGACGGCGACCCCGATACGTACCGGCTGCCCGGCGCGGCGCCGGAGCCCGGCACGTACAAGCTGTCCGGCACCGCCCGGGAGCCCGGCGAGACACCCGTCACCGTCACCCAGCCCATGCCGCCGCCCGGCCCGTACCCGGTGATCGCCGGCCGCTACCAGCTGCGGCGGCAGCTGGGGCGCGGCGGCATGGGGGTGGTGTGGGAGGCGAGGGACACCCGGCTCAGCCGCCAGGTCGCCGTCAAGGGGGTGCTGCTGCGCGACGGGGTGGATCCGGCCACCCAGGCCGAACTGGTCAGCCGGGCCCGGCGCGAGGCGCAGGCCATCGCCCGCATCGGCCACCCCAACGTCATCGCCGTCCACGACATCATCGAGGGCGCGGCGGAGCCGGCGGGCACGGACGGCACGGCCGCCGAGGGCGAGGTGTGGATCGTCATGGAACTCCTCGACGCCCGCTCACTCGCCGACGTCCTGCGCGAGGAGGGCCGGCTGCCGGTGCCCCGGGCGGCCCGGATCGCGCTCCAGGTGCTGCGCGGGCTGCGCGCCGTGCACGCGGCCGGGGTACTGCACCGCGACGTGAAGCCGCACAACATCCTCTTCCGCGGCAACGGCAAGGCGCTGCTGATGGACTTCGGCATCGCCACGTTCGAGGGCGCGGCACAGGTGACCCGGTCGCACTCGATCGTGGGCACCCCGCGCTATCTGGCCCCTGAGCTGGGCCACTTCTCCCCCGCCCCGGCCAGGACGGCGAGTACGGCCTCCGATCTGTGGTCGCTGGGGGTGACGCTGTACGAGATGGTGGAGGGCCGGGCGCCGTTCACCGGTCTCGACGCGCTGGAGATCCAGCAGGCGGCGCTCAACTCCCCCACCCCGCCGATGCGGTACGCCGGGCCGCTGGCGCCGGTGATCGAGGGGCTGCTGCGCAAGGTGCCCCGGCACCGGATACCGGCGCAGGAGGCGGAGGAGGCGCTGCGCCGGATCGCCCGCGAGGAGCCGCCGGTGCCGCCGGTCCCCCCGCCGCCTCCGCAGCCTCCGCGGCCCCCGCACGCGGGGGGCGGCCCGCCGCCGCGCCGCCGCCGGGGGCGGGTGGGCGCGGCGATCGCGCTGGTGCTGGCGCTGCTGGCGGGCGGCGGCTGGCTGCTGTGGGGGCCGGGCGGGGACGGGCGCGGGGATCTGGCCCGGCACTCGACGACGATCGCGTCCGCGCAGGCGCGGGGCCTGCTGCGGATCGGGGTGAAGTCGGAACAGCCGGGGCTGAGCGAGCTGGTGGACGGCGAGTGGCACGGTTTCGACATCGAGTTCGCGCGGCTGATCGCCGCGGCGCTGGGCTTCGACCCGGAGTCCCAGGTGCGGTTCGTGGAGGTGTCCAGCGTCAACCGGGAGGATCTGCTGGAGCAGCGGCAGCTGGATCTGGTGGTGGCGACGTACAGCATGACGGACAAACGCCGGGAGCGCGGGGTGACGTTCGCGGGCCCGTACTTCATCACCGGCCAGACGATGCTGATGCGCGCGGGGGCGTACGAGGGCGCCTCGGGCCCGGCGGATCTGCCGAACGGCACGCAGGTGTGCACCGGCGACAACTCGACGTCGGTGGGGGTGCTGGAGGCGGGCTGGCCGGGGAAGTTCACGGTGCTGACGCGCTCGGACTACGACGCGTGCGTCCAGTTGCTGCTGGAGGGCGGGTTCGACGCGGTGATGACGGACGACCTGATCCTGGCCGGGTTCCGGGCCCAGCACCCGGACGCTCTGGAGATGCTGCCGCGCTCGTTCACCACGGAGCGGTACGGGGTGGGACTCCAGCCCGGCGAGGACGCGCTGCGCGACGCGGTGTGCGAGGTGATCCGGGACGCGGTGACGGACGGGAGCTGGCAGGAGATCTACCGGGCCGAGCTGATGGACCTGCTGGGCGGCGAGCCCCGGGACGCCCCGACGCTGCGGGACCTGGAGCGGTGCGAGGAGAACTGACGCGACGCCCGGGCCGGACCGGGGTTCCGGCCCGGGCGGGGCGGCTCGGAAAAGCCGGGTGCGGCCGGGCCACGGGTTTTGCGAGCATGCGGTGCTGTGGAGATCCCCCAGCCGACCGTCCGGCGTGCGGCCGCCTCCGCCGGGACGGCCATGGCCGAGGAATGGCGGCGTTCGTGCGCCGCGGCGTTTCCCACCGCCCTGGCGGCGGACGTCGCGGCAGTCGCGGCGGTGATGCCCGCGCCACGCCACGGACCCGCCGGGCCGTTCCCGGTCGTCGTCCAGGGGGACCGGCTCTCGATTCCCGGGCGCCTGTACAACGACGAGCCGACGGCCGCCGCGTCGGCACCGCTCTCCGCGCGCCGACGGCGGCTGCTGCACTGCCTGTACTCACGGCACTGCGACGGGAGGGTCAGACAGCGCCACCTGCGGGTGATCGCCGGTGCCACCGACCCGTGGGTCGTTCCGTATGTGGTCCAGCTGGCCGGTGAGTACGGCGTGGAGATCCTGCGCGACCTCGACCGCGCGCTCCGGGTTGTCACCGGGCCCGGTCACCCCGGCCGCCTCGTGTACGGCCGGTTCCTCGCGGACAATCCGGCCTTCTTCGACCGCACGCAGCGGCGGGTGGTGAGCTACTGGTCCTGCTACCACCGTCTCGCGTACCCCGATTTCCACGACTATCCGGGAAGCGCTGTGATCGAACTCCTGCGGTCGGCGGCCTCCGAGGTAGCGGGGCATGCCCCGCCCCGCCTCACGCCGCGGCCGGCGCGCCGCGCGGCCGGCGCCCGCCCCTGACTCCGGCAGCGGGCACCGCTCGGAAGAGGCTCTTCCGGCGCGACGCCCGGGCCGGGCCGGGCCGGGTCTCGTGCGGTCGCCGGACCGGGCCCGGCCCGGGGGTCATTCCCAGGTGGCGGTGTCGGGGTCGATGCCGTGGGCGCGGGCGGCGGCGTCGACGCAGCGGCGGAACCAGGTGGCCAGGCCGGGGCGGACGCCGTCGTAGTGGGCCCGGTAGCCCGGGTCGCTCTCGTACAGGCGGCCGAGGCAGACCTGCATCGCGCGGGTGAGGGGGAAGTACGCGGAGAAGACCTCGCGGTGGTGGTCGACGAGCCGGTGGGCTTCCGGGCTGCCCGGGTCGACCCCGGCGTCCATCGCCGCCGCGAGCGCCCGGTCGAGGGCGGCCACGGCGTCGGCGATCGCCTGCCACTCCTCGGGGCCGCGCGCGGCCGAGCGTTCAGCGAACTGCCGCCACTGGGTGGTGTCCCCGTAGCGGGCGCGGGCTTCGGCCGGCCAGCGCGGGTTCCAGTCGGGGCCGAAGATCTCGGCCTGCTGGGCGGCGGTGAGCAGCAGGCCGCGTTCGTGGGCGTCGATCATGCGGTCGAGGCCGGTGCCGAGCCGTTCCAGGCGGGCGATCTGTTCGTCGACCCGGGCGCGCTGCGCGCGCAGCGCGGCGGTGGCGTCCTCGGCCGTGTCGTCCAGGACGGCCCGGATGCGTTCCAGGCCGAGTCCGGTCTCGCGGTAGACGACGATGCGGTGCAGGCGTTCCACGTCGCCCGCGGTGTAGAGCCGGTACCCGGCCGCCGTGCGCAGCGACGGCCGGGCGAGGCCGATCTCGTCCCAGTGGTGCAGGGCGCGGACGGTGACGCCCAGGCGCGCCGCGACCTGGCCGACCGTCAGGCCGTCGGCGTCCTGGGTGTCTGGGGCGTCAGTCGCGTCGGGCACGGTCCACATTGTCGCCCTCTCCCGCGGCGGGTGCGGTGATCCCGATGGCTTCGAGATTCCGCGCTTCCTGACTGTCCGGGTCGAAGGGCTTGGCCGCGGTGAGGACGATGCGGGCCTTCTCCGGGGTGATCACCTCCACGTCGCGGGTGTTCCAGGGCGTGTCGCGCGGGCCGGTCACGGAGTTCGGCCGCACCGCGCGGCAGGCGTCCACCAGTCCGTCGAGCTGGCCGAGGACGCAGGCGAAGCTGACGCCGATGGCCGGTGCTTGCTCCGGAACGTCCGTCGCCGCGACGAGGAGGACGTCCTGGAACGCCCATCGGCGCAGGTGCACCAGCGTGCCGGGGATGGTGAACAGTTCGAAGAATCCGAGGCCGCGGGTCCAGAAGTCCACGGACTCCGCGAGGTCGGTGGTCGGGATCGTGACGAAGGCGGGCATGCCGTAGATGCCGCGGAACGGCTCCGGCGGCACGGCGTCCGGGCCGGGGGCGGGGACGGGGCTGATCTCGAACGCGTTGTAGTAGTCGCTCATGGCCGCCACTCTTCAGCCTCACGCAGCGTGAGGGTCAAGCCGGTTCCGGGCCGGTGTGCGGCGGGCCGGGATCGGGCCGTCGCTTCCCCGCCGGCCGCCGGAGCGGGGCCGCCGGTGGCGGGTCGGACTCAGCCGCCGGGAGATACGGCGGCCGAGGGCAGCTCCCCCGCCAGGTGGGCGTTCTCCTGGTGCGTGGCGGTGAGCTTGACGCTGCTGAGGCGCCAGCCGTCCGGTGTCCGGACCGCTTCGTTGTCGTAGAAGCCGACGACCAGCCAGCGGTCCGGCCCGCCGTCTGCCCGCTCGCCGGGCACCCAGTGTTCGGCGCGGACGTGCGCATGGAGGGTCGCGCGGTCGCCGTCGATCTCGACGACGTGTCCGGTGACGGTGTGGTGGGTGGCGGAGAAGGGGGCGAAGGCCCGGTCCAGCACGTGGACGTACGCGTCGAGCGGCACGGTCATGGGCGGCAGGCCGATGACCGAGGAGAAGTCGAGGGTCACCTCGTCGGCGTAGACGAGGGAGGGGAGGCGGGTGAAGTCCTTGAGGTCGGCGATGTCGGCGTAGCGGCCCATCAGCTCGATCAGGTCGATGCGGTCGGCGAGCGTGGTCATGAAGGGCTCCCTGTGGACTCGGGTGCGGGTGCGGGTGCGGGCGTGTGTGCGGGGTTCCGGGACCGGTGGCTCATCGCGAGGATGCCGTCCATCAGCCGGGCCGGCAGGAGGCGGGCGAGGGGGATGATGAAGGCGGCGTCCGTGCCGAGGGTGTACCGGGTGCGCGGGCGGCGTGTGGTCGCCACCCTGGCGATCTTGGCTCCCGCTTTCGCCGCCGGCATGGCGCGTTGGAGGAAGGCCGTGTTCGAGGAGACCGTCGCGTTGATGAGGCCGCTGTAGAGACGCTGGTGCTCGGCGCTCATCCCGGCGGCGAGTTCGAGGGAGATGTCGCCGCTGCGGGCGGCCATCTCGGTCCGGACGCCGCCGGGCTGCACGACGACCACCTGCACGCCGTGCGCCGAGACCTCGCGTCGCAGGGAGTCGCTGGCCGCTTCGAGGGCGAACTTGGTTCCCGCGTACGCCCCGAAGACGGGCAGCGCGGCCACTCCGCCCACGGAACTGATGGTGACGATTCTGCCCCGGCTGCGCCGCAGGTGGGGCAGGAGTCTCTGGGTGACGGCGATGTGCCCGAAGAGGTTCACTTCGAACTGCTCGCGCCACAGGGACAGGGGGAGCACCTCGACGGGGGCGTTGATCTCGATGCCCGCGTTGTTGACCAGGACGCGCAGGGCGCGCTGTGCGGGGTCGTCGGCGATCCGCCGGGCCAGGGCTTCGATGTGTTCCGGAACGGTGATGTCCAGGGTGACCGGTTCGATGCCGTCGGTCCGGACGGCGTCCGCCTCGCTGTCGGTGCGTACCCCGGCGAGGACGTGGTAGCCCATCGCGGCGAGGGCCCGCGCCGTCGCGGCTCCGATGCCCGTCGAGGCGCCGGAGACGACGACGAGTTCGTCCGGCTGACGACGGTTGTGCGGCGGGGCTTTCCGTGGGCGGAGCATGGGGCCGGGTCCTTTCACGAGGCGGAGGGCGCTGACGCGTCGAGGGGGAAGCGGGTGCCGGTCAGTTCCTCGGAGACCTCCCACAGCCGTCGTGCCGCCGAGGCGTCTCGCGCGCGGGCGGCCCGGCCGGCCGGCGCCGGCGCACCGCGCATGCCCCACAGCCGGTCGGGGCCGACATAGCTGTCGCCGGGAAGGTCCGCGGTGGCGGCGTACAGCGTGGGCAGGGCGCCCTTCTCGGCGCTGTGGGCGACGAGCCCGATGAGGAACTTCTCGACGCGGAAACCGAGAGAGGGCTTCTTCTCCGCTCGCATGAGGTTCGTCGAGGAGATGCCGGGGTGCGCGGCCATCGAGGTGACGGGTGATCCCGCGCGGGTGAGCCTGCGCTGGAGTTCGGCGGAGAACAGGAGGTTGGCCAGCTTGGACTGCGTATAGGCGGCGTTGGGCCGGTAGGGCCTGCGCTCCCACTGGAGGTCGGAGAAGTCCAGGGAGCCGATGCGGTGCCCGAGCGAGGCCACTGTCACGACCCGCCCCCTGATGCGGGGAAGGAGCAGGTTCGTCAGGGCGAAGTGGCCCAGGTGGTTGGTCCCGAACTGCCTCTCGAATCCGTCCGCGGTCCGGGCGAGCGGCCCCAGGGAGAGGCCGGCGTTGTTGACCAGCAGATCGACGGGGCCGGGGAGGCCGTGGGCGAACGCCCGTACGGAGGAGAGGTCGGCGAGGTCGAGGGTGTGGACCTCGGCCGCGCCCGCCATGGTCGCCGCCGCCCTTTCCCCTTTCTCCGGGTCGCGTACGGCCAGGACCACCCGCGCACCGCGCTCGGCGAGATGGCGAGCGGTGATGAGGCCGATACCGCTGTTCGCGCCGGTGACGACGGCGGTGCGGCCGGTCAGGTCGGGAAGGTCGGCGGGGGAGAATCTGGGCATGCCCCGAGAGTAGCCAGTGGCAACATTGTTGTCAATGTAAACACTGCGCTGAGTAGGCTGACCGCATGCCTGACAGCACCGAGCAGCGGCCCTACCACCACGGGAATCTCCGTACGGAGCTCCTCAACGCGGCGGAACGCAGCCTGAGGGCGCACGGGATCGACAAGCTCTCCCTGCGGGACCTGGCACGAGACATCGGCGTGAGTCACGCGGCGCCCCGCCGGCACTTCGCGGACCGCCGCGCGCTGCTCGACGCCCTCGCCGAGTCGGGCTTCGTCCGTCTGGGCGCGCGGCTGCGGGCCGCGGTGGAGGAGATCGAGGACGAGGACGACCTGCCCGCTCGCCTGCACGCGTTCGCGTCGGCCTACGTCCGGTTCGCGACCGAGAACGCCGCGCTGACCGGGCTGATGAACTCCAGCAAGCACCGCCCGGGGGCCACCGCGGTCGCCGAGGCCGCCGCGGCCGCGTTCGGGCAGATCAGCGACCTGATCGAAGAGGGCCAGGCGCGCGGCGAACTGGAGGGCGGCGACCCGGAGGAGATCGGACTCGTCATCTACGCCACCGTCCTGGGGATCACGTCCATGGCCAACAGCGGCATGATCGAGCCGGGCCGCCTCGAAGGACTCGTGGACACCGCGGTGACACAGTTCCTGCGAGGCGCCCGCCCGGCGGAACCGCGCTGACGGACCCCACGACCGCGCCCCGCCTCCGTTCCCCCGGCGGCAGCGCTCGCCGCCACGGCGGAACCGCGGGCCATGTGCCGTGTGCCGTACATCCGTGATCCCGTGACGCGTCGAACGGACCCGGGTGGCGCTACCGGCGGCCGGACCCGGCGTGCGGGAGCAGTGAGATGCCCGCGCCGACCACGGGGGCACCGATCAGGAGAGGGGTGCCGGGGGTGGTGATCAGCCGGTCGTGGCGGGGCGGCGGAACAGCGCCGTCCACAGGAACGAGGCGCCGAAGTACGGGGCGTCGGCGGGCTCGTCGCGCATGCGGCGCAGGTCGGTCTCGGTGAGCGGCAGGCCGGTGAAGATGTGCCGCAGCTGGTCGGGGGTGTAGGCGACGCCGCCGTGCAGGGTGCGGTCGCGGTAGAGCGCGGCGTCGGGCCGTTCGGTGCCCATGCCGTCCTCGCCCGCGGCGAAGCAGCTGAGGCCGAACCAGCCGCCGGGTGCGAGGTGGCGGTCGAGGAGGTCGAGGTAGCTGATGCGGCGGTGGGGCGCGAGGTGGTGGAAGCAGCCGGAGTCGTAGATGAGGTCGTACGGTCCGTCGAGGGGGAGGGTGAAGACATCGCCGTGGTGCAGCCGGATGCGGCTCCGGACGGCGGGCCCGGCGGCGTCGGCGCGTTCGGCGGCCCAGGCGAGCGCGGTGGCCGACAGATCGACGGCGTCCACCTGGTGGCCGAGCGCGGCGAGATGCAGGGCGTTGCGGCCGGGCCCGCAGCCGATGTCGAGCGCGCGGCCGGGGGCGATCGGCCCGTCCGGGCCGGTGAGGGCGGCCAGGTTCTCGTCGGGCTTGGCGACGAAGAACGGGGTGCCCCGGTCGCGGTCGGCGTAGAACCGGTCCCACCAGTCACCGGCGCGGACCTCGAAGAGGTCGTCCAGCAGCCGGAACAGCCCCTCGGTGTCACGTACCGCGCGCCCGTCGGCGGCGGGGGTGCTTGCGGTTGATTCCATAGGGGAAAGTTTAGGTGTGGGGGGCACAAAACCGCAGGTCAGCGGGCATAGTTCGGGCTTTTGTAGGCGCCGCTGACGCCCTGCGCCACCTCGCCCGGACCCGGCCCTTGGACCCGCACCCGACCGGGCGCCCAGCACCCCGCCGCGCCCCGTGACGGGGCCTCGCGGAGCCGTCCGACCGCCACTTTTTCCGGCGGAACGGGGCCGGGTGTCCCCGAAGCGCTACAGCATGGGGTTCCCGCCTCCCATCCGCCATCCCGGCGGCGGGCCGAGCCGGTCCCCGAGGGTGTCCGGGTCGAGAACGAACTCGCACCACACCACCTTTCCCGGATCACGCGCCCCCACACCCCAGCAATCGGACATGGCCTCCACCAGCCACAACCCGCGCCCGCCCGCCTCGTCCGTGCCCGGGTCCCGCAGCCGGGGGTGCCCGCCGCCACTGTCGTGCACTTCGAGGCGGAGCACGGCGTCGGCGGTGAGCCAGAGGTAGAGGTAGAAGCCGCGTCCCGGAGGCACCCCGTGCAGGATCGCGTTCGTCACCAACTCGCTGGCGCACAGCAGCACATCATCGGTCCGCTGGGTGACCTTCCAGTCGACCAATGCTTTTCGGACGAACCGACGAGCCGCACATACGTTGCGCTTGTCGCGTTTGTAGAAGCGCTCACGTACACAGATCTGATGAAAGTCCTCGCTCACACCCCCAAAGGTGGCGATCTGTGCGTAGTGTCCGACAGTGAGTGACTCCGTACGGCCCCGGCGTACGGACGGTTTTCGGTCACGTACGGAGCGGGATGGGGAGTTGACACCGTATGGCCCCGAGGAACAACAACCGCAAGAAGAACAAGACCACCATGAATACGGTCGGAGCGGTAGTAGGCCGTCTGCGGTCCCAAGCCGGACTGTCCCAACCCGAACTGGCCGAGCGTGCGTGCGTCGCGCCGGAGACCATCGCCTCCATCGAACAGGGCCGCCGGCCGCTGCTGCCGCACATGGCGGAGCGGCTGGACGATGTCCTGGAGAGCAAGGGGGTGTTGTGGGTGATGGTGGACAACCTGCCGGAGGAGGCAAGGTTCCCATCTACGTTGTCGAGTACGTCGCTCACGAACAGGAAGCGGTCTCCCTGTCCTGGTACGAGAACCAGATCATCCCCGGCCTACTCCAAACCGAGGGCTACGCACGCGCAATCTTCCAGAACGCGCTCCCCACGCTGACCGAAGGCGAGATCGAGGCCAAGGTAGCCGCTCGGTTGCAGCGACAGGGGGTTCTGCACCGGGAGAAGGACCCCCTGTACGGCAGCTTCATCATCTCGGAGGCGGTGCTGAGGGACCGGATCGGCGGCGAGGGGGTCTACCGCGACTTGCTACGCCATCAGCGCGAGTGCGCCGACCTCCCCGGAGTAGCCATCCAGATCATGCCGCTCGGCCGGGTACATCATGCGGGGCTCGATGGTCCGTTCATCCTGTTGGAGACGCCCGAACACCAACACTTGGGCTACACCGAGACTCAGCGTGGCGGTCAACTATTCCACGACCCCTACGAGGTGAGCATCCTGTCGCGGAAATATGCAATGCTGCGGTCACAGGCTCTCAACCCGGAGGAGAGCAAGCGCCTGTTGGACCAGCTAGGAGAGTCATGACAAGCACGCTGAACTGGTTCAAGAGCAGCTACAGCAACACTGAGGGCGGAGCTTGCCTCGAAGTGGCCTTCGACTGGAGAAAGTCCAGCCACAGCGGTGACAACGGCGGCGCCTGCCTCGAAGTGGCCTTCGACTGGCGGAAGTCCACGCACAGCGGCGGCGAGGGCGGCGACTGCGTCGAAGTGGCCCGTTGCCCCGGCACGGCCGTGCACATCCGCGACTCCAAGAATCCCGCTGGCCCCATCCTCACCGTAAGTCCGGACTCATGGTCGCACTTCACCGCATCCGTAACGCGCACCAGCGACTGAGGCCGATGTTCGGCGGGGTCGGCGTGCTGATCATGGTCAGCCTCGTCGCCCTCGCCGCCGTCCTCGGCTACCGCACCGGACGTGACCAGGAGCAGGGGCCGACCGTGGCGTCCCTGATGCGGGAGCGTGCGCAGGCGACCGCCGAGGAGTACCGGTCGCTGTACCCGGGTGACGACGCGGCGCAGAAGGTGGCCCGCATCCACGTCACCCTGGACAACTCCGGTGCCCCGTACTTCATCACGGTGCTCAGCGACGGCGAGGAGGTGGACGCGGAGACGCTGTGCGCGCAGGTGACGGACTTCCTCTCCCACCAGCGCGGCCTCGACTTCTCGCCCGGTCACACGGAGCTGGTCTTCACGGCGGACGGCGAGTTGCTGCGCAACTTCACCACGGTCGTGTCAGCCGTGCGCGTCGTCGAGTAAGGCGTCCGGGGCGGAACCACGGGGCAGTCCCGCACCGTCTCACCTGCCGAAACGCGGGTGAATATGCGGGTGTTCGCCCCGCCGGGCACCGTCGCTGGAGAACACGCATGGCCATCGTCGGCGTCCGTTCTCCGGCTTCCCGGCGCGCTCGCGTCGCGTAAGGAAATCGGTCAACTTCCAGGCGTATCCGGACATCTTCGCGATGCACTCCGACATGTCCGAGCCGCAGGCCCCCGGCGAGATCGGCGGCGGACCGGGGGCGGTGCGGGCCGGCCCGATGGCATCGGCCGGTCGGCACCGGCGACCGGTCTCAGCGGAACGCGGCGGCATGGCGGGCGGCCCAGTCGGCGAAGGAGCGCGGCGCGCGGCCCAGCACCTGCCGCACGTCGGGGCTGACACGCACTTCGGCGGGGCTGGGGTTGCCGAGGATGTCCAGTGTGTCGTCGGCGAGTTCGGCCGGCATGGTCCGGGTCATGCCGGCCTTGGCCTCGTCGCGGGTGAGCTCGTGGAAGCTCACGGGTGAGCCGATCGCGGCGGCGATGGCGTCCGTCTGTCCGCGCGGGGTGATCACCTCGGGGCCGGTCAGCTCGTACGCGTTGCCGGTGTGCCGGTCGTCCAGCAGGCAGGCCGCCGCGACATCGGCGATGTCCGCCGGGTCGACGACCGGCACCCCGATGTCTCCGAAGGGGGCGGTGACGACCCGCTGGGTGCGGACGGACTCCGCCCACCACAGGGCGTTGGAGGCGAAGCCCCCCCGCCCACCACAGGGCGTTGGAGGCGAAGCCCCCCGGGCGCAGGATGGCCCACTCCAGGCCGGACTTCCGCAGGGTGTCCTCCAGTTCGCGCATCGCGACGCGTGTGGTGCCGAAGGGCCTGGTGACCACGCCCAGGGTGGAGAGCAGGACGACACGGCGGACCCCGCCGGCCACGGCTTCGCCGATGATGCCGGCGGGGTTGGCTCCGATGGCGTGCAGGTCGCCGGACAGCAGCAGGAACAGCGAATCCGCGCCGGAGAGCACGGGCGACCCCAGGGATCGGTATGACGTGTTTCACACCGACTGCCCCGCGCGGGCCGTGGTCGACCATGTGACCAGCAGGTGGGGCGTCTGGGTGCTGATCGCCTTGCGGAACAACAGCCTCCGGTTCCACGAGCTGCGCAAGAGCATCCGGGGAATCAGCGAGAAGATGCTCGCCCAGACCTTGCGCGCGCTTGTGCAGGACGGCCTGGTCTGGCGGGAGGTGGAGCCGACGACACCGCCGCAGGTCACCTACGGACTGACCGAGTTCGGCCGGGACATCGGCGAACCGCTGACGGAACTGTTCGACCGGATCACCCAGCGGCTGCCGTCGGGCGGGGCGGAGGGCACGGTGATGGCCGGCGCACCTCCGCGCCCCGGTGGATGACGACGGCCACGGCCGGGGGCGCTCGGGCAGGCCCGGGGTCAAGGGCGCGGTGGTGCCGTGTGGTCGGATGTCGCGGTCGGAGGTCGCGGGCGGGGTGCGCCACGGGGGACGCGCTGGTCTCCGGTGGTGCCTGGACGGCTCAGCGGTCGGTCGGTCGGTCGGCCGGCCCGGGTATCCGGGGTTCCGGGCCGGCCGGGCCGGTACGCCGGGCGGTGGGGCGGAGCGGTGGCCGGTCAGGCGGTGAGGCCGGCGTCGCGGGCCAGCAGCGCGGCCTGGACGCGGTTGCTGACCTCCAGGGCGGCCAGGATGCGGCTGACATGCGCTTTGACGGTGCTTTCGCGCATGGTGAGGCGGGTGGCGATGTCGGCGTTGGTCTCGCCCTGGGCGAGCAGGGCGAGGACATCGCGTTCGCGGGGCGTGAGCCGGTCGATGCGCGCCTGGGCGCGGGTGCTGCCGCGCTGCGAGGTGGCGTGGTAGCGGTCGATGAGGCGGCGGGCGGCGGTGGGGTGGAGCATGGCGGAGCCGGCGGCGACGACGCGGACGGCGCGCAGGATGTCGTTGGGCTCGGTGTCCTTGAGGAGGAAGCCGTCGGCGCCGGCCGCGAGGGCGTCGTAGACGTGTTCGTCCAGGTCGAAGGTGGTGAGGGTGATCACCTTCGGGGGGTGGGGCAGGGAGCGGAGCCGGGGGATGGCGGTGATGCCGTCCATGCGGGGCATGCGGACATCGACGAGGGCGACGTCGATGTGGTGGGCGGTGGCGCGTTCGATGGCCTGGAGGCCGTCGGCGGCCTGGGCGGCTATCTCGATGTCGGGTGCGCTTTCGAGGAGGTCGGCCAGGCCCATGCGGACGAGGGCGTCGTCGTCGACGATCATGACGCGGATCATGGGCGGGCCGTTCCGTTCCGTCGGGGGTCGTGGTGGTGGCGGTCGGGGAGCGCGGGGGGCGGACGAGGCGGCGGGGCAGGGAGCCGGGCGGGGGCGGACCCGCTCGCCGTCCGTCCCGGCCGCGCGGTCCGGCCCGTCCGTCCGGTCGTCCGGCCATCCGTTCGTCCGGCCGTCCGGCGCCCGTCCCGGCCATGAGCAGCCCCGGCGCTGCCCGTTGCGGCGGTGTCGTGTGCGGACATCGTAGGCAGCGGCGGAGGGCGGCCTGTCCGACGATCCGCCATGCGCACCCCCCACTTTCGTCGGCGGAGGCGGTGGCCCGTGGTCGGATCCGTGCCGCGCGGCGGGTTTCTAGCGTCGCCGTCATGAACGATGTGGTCCTTTCCCCTCCCCCGTCCCCCCTGCTGCCCGGCCGCCGCGCCGGGGGCTGGACGTTTCTGCGGGAGGCCGCCCGTGATCTGCGGACGACGGGTGCGGTGGCGCCCAGCGGGCGGGCGCTGGCGCGGGTGCTGACGGAGCCGGTACGGGCGGCGCGGGGGCCGCGTCCGCTGTCGGTGCTGGAGGCGGGTGCCGGTACAGGCGCGGTGACGCGGGTGCTGCTGGCGCGGCTGCCGGGGGACGGTGAGCTGGACATCGTGGAGGCGAACGCCCGGTTCGCGGCGGGCCTGGACCGGCTGGCCGCCGCGTACCGGGCGGGGCCGGGCGGCCGGGCGGGGCGGGTGGCGGTGCACCGGGGGCTGGTGGAGGAGTTCGGAGCGGGGCGGCGGTACGACGTGATCGTCTCGGGGCTGCCGCTGACCAACTTCGCGCCGCTGCAGGTGGAGCGGATCATGGCGCGCTACCTGGAGTTGCTGCGGCCGGGCGGGACGCTGTCGTACTTCGCCTATCTGGGAACGGGTGCGGCCCGTTCGCTGCTGGCGTCGCGGGCGGAGGCGCGGCGGCACGCGGCGGTGGAGGAGGTGATGGCCGGGTATCAGCGGCGGTACGGCGTGGCCCGGTGGCGGGTGTGGGCGAACCTGCCCCCGGCGGGCGTCTGGCATCTGCGGCGGTGAACGGGGCGGTGGCGCAGGAGCTGGGCCCGTGGTCGCCGTGGATGGCGTACGGGGTGGTGGCGGCGGTGGTGTGGGCCGAGTCGGTGCTGCTGGTGGGGGCGTTCGTGCCGACGCTGACGGTGCTGCTGACGGCGGGGGCGCTGGCGCGGGCGGGGCAGTTGAGCGGGCCGGTGGTCGTGGCGGTGGCGGCGGGTGCGGTGGTGGCCGGGGATCTGTCCGGGCACCGGGTGGGGCGGGTGCTGGGCGGGCGGCTGCGCGGGGGCCGGCTGGGGCGGCGGGTGCCGGAGGCCGCGTGGCGGCGGGCGGTGGCGTTGATGGGGCGGCACGGCGGGCGGGCGGTGTTCGGGGGGCGGTTCGTGCCGGTGGTGCGGACGCTGGTGCCGCATCTGGCGGGTGCCACGGGGGTGCCGTTCCGGCGGGTGGCGCCGTACAGCGTGGTGGCGGCGGTGGTGTGGGCGGGGGCCGAGGTGGGTGCGGGGTATGCGGCGGCGGTGTCGGTCCGGCGGGCAGTGGCGCTGGGGGTGCCGCTGATCGCGGGGTGCGCGGCCGTGGCGGGGGTGGTGCTGTGGCGGGTCCGGGCCCGGCGGCGGCAGGCTCCGGCCCCGGGCCGGGGAGCGGGGTACGCCGGGCGGGCGGTGCCGGTGCCCGCGCGGCGCGGGGGGCCGTCCGGGCCGGGGGGGGTGGGCGTGCGGGCCGGACCGTGGTGGGATGTGCCCGTGATCGGAAGCGTGAGTGCCTTGCTCGCGGCAGCGCTGACAGCCTGGTGCTTCCGCCGTGTGGTGGCGCGGCGTGCTGAGGCCGCCGCTGAGGGGGATGTGATCCGGGTGCCGTGTCTGCTCATGCATCCAGGGCGCCCGGGGCGGTGGCTGCGCGGGCGGCTGCTGATCGGCCCGGCCACGGTCGAGTGGAAGGGGGGCGCCCGGGCCGGTGCGGCGCTCTCCCTTCCGGCGGGACTGCGGCAGGTGGGGATGCGGTCGCCTTCGCTGCGCGAGGCGATGAAGTTCAACGGCGGGGCGCGGATCGTGGAGTGCGAGTCGGCCGAGGGCGCGATGCTGATCGCCGTCCTGCCGAACGAACTGGGGCATGTGCGCGGCGCGTTGAGCCGGGCGGCGTAACGCGCGCCGCCCGCGCCACGGTTCCGGGGCTGGCGGCGCGGGCGGGCGGCGTGAGCACCT
>NZ_JBHWJL010000022.1:22845-34655 GCF_042731495.1 Streptomyces sp. NPDC059853 | reverse complement strand
GGATTGTCCAGCGGCTCCGGCGGCAACTCGTCGTCGGCCGGAGCCGGCACCCGCGGGGCCGCCCCCGGGCGGCCCTCGGTGACCTCCACCGCGCCGCCCGGGCCGTCCAGCGGCTCCGGGCCCTCGGCGGCACCGGCCGCCGGGGCGCTGATCGCGAACTCCCGGCCGCCGCCGGTGACGTTCTGCGCCGCCTGCCGCGCGGCACCGACCGCCCGCGCCTCCGGCATCGGCCCGGCGACCGGGCCGGGCTGCGGGACGTCGGCGGCCTCGTCCGGCGGCGCCGCCAGCTTGCGGCGCCGGCCCGGCTGCGTACCGCCGGTACCGGTGCCCTGCGCCGGGGTGTGGACGGGCACGCCCTGGCCGAGCGTCTGCACGCTCACGGCCGAGCGGGCGTCGGGCTTGCCCGCCCGGTCGCTGCCCGGCATCGGCAGGGCACGGGGCTGCCGCACCGGCAGCGCGTTCTGCGGGGCGCTCCCGTTCAGGATGGGGCTGGCCGCCACCACGGAGTGCTCCACGGGCTGCGGTTCCGGCTCGGCCTCGGGCTCGGGCGCCGGGGCGGGCGCCGGACCCTGCTGCTGGGCGGGCGGTTGCTGGGCGGGCAGCGGCGGCTGCGGCTCCCCGGGGTTGGCCCGGCGGCGGCGCCCGGTCGGCGCCTCGGCCGGCCCGGCGGTCGCCTGCTGCGGAATCTCCGGCTCCGGCCCGGCGACCGGCTCCACCGGCGGGGTTGGGGCCAGCGCGCGCCGCCGCCGGCCGCCCGCCGTCTCCGGCTCCTCGACCACGGCCTCGGCCGCCGGAGTCGTGGACGGGCCGGGCGGCAGCTCCAGCGCCTCGCCCTGCCGCCGCCTGCGCCCGCTCGGCGCCTGGTTCCCGGCCGCCCCGGCGGCGTCCTTGCCCTGGGTCCCGCGCGCCGGCTGCGCCGGCACCGGCATCACCGTGGTGTCACCGCCCGCGTCCCGGCCCGCGCCCACACCGGTGCCCACGGCCTGCGGCGCGGACGCCCCGTCGCCGCCCGACACCGGCACCTCCAGCACATACGCGCTGCCGCCCGCGCCCGGCACCTCGTGCGTCTGCAACACCCCACCGTGCTGGCGCACGATGCCGCGCACGATCGGCTCGTGCACCGCGCCGCCGCCCGCGTGCGGGCCGCGCACCTCGATCCGTACGACATCACCGCGCTGCGCCGCCGCCACCACGATGGTGGCGTCCCCGCCACCCACGCCGGAGCGCCCCGTCGCGTCCACCCCGGCCACATCGGCGATCAAATGCGCCAGCGCCTGCGCCAGCCGCTCCGGATCCACCTCGGCGTCGATCGGCGGCGCGTGCACGGCGAACTGCGCCCGGCCCGGGCCGATCAGCTCGGTCGCGCCCTCCACCCCGGCCGCCACGACCTCGTCCAGCGACACCTTCTCCAGCGCCAGCTTCTCGCGGCCCTCGTCCAGGCGCTGATAGCTGAGCACGTTGTCGACGAGCGTGGTCATCCGGGCGTACCCGGCGGCCAGATGGTGCAGCAGCTGGTTGGCCTCCGGCCACAGCTGCCCGGCCGGATCGGCGGCCAGCGTGGTGAGTTCGTTCCGCAACTGCTCCAGCGGGCCGCGCAGGCTCTCGCTCAGCACCGACTGCAACTGCAGGTGGCGGGCGGCGAGCGCGTCGTACGGGCGCCGGTCGGTGAAGGTCAGCACGGCGCCGACCAGCTGCTGCCCGTCCCGTACCGGCGCGGTGGTCAGATCCACCGGCACGGCGCGGCCGTCCTTGGTCCACAGCACCCGGCCGCGCACCCGGTGCTTGCGCCCGGAGTGCAGCGTGTCGTGCAGCGGGGTCTCCTCGTACGGCAGCGGGGAGCCGTCCGCGCGGGAGTGCTGGATGAGGGGGTGCAGCTCCTGGCCGCCGAGCTGGCTGGCCCGGTGGCCGAGGATCTGGGCGGCGGCCGGGTTGACGAGCACGATCCGGCCCGCCGTGTCGACCCCGATCACGCCCTCGGAGGCCGCGCGCAGGATCATCTCGGTCTGCCGCTGCTGGCGGACGAGTTCGGCCTCGGTGTCGAGTGTGCCGGACAGATCCCGTACCACCAGCACCAGCAGTTCCTCGCCGGAGTAGTCGTCGGCGAAGGCCGCCTCCACGGCGGAGGCATAGTGGGCGTGCCGGTTGTTGAGCCCGGCGCTGGTCACCTCGACCGGCAACTCGACGCCGTCCGTGCGCCGCGCGACCATGCGGGTCGGCTTGGTGCGGGCGGTGGGGTCCTCCTCGGGGCGGCGCATGGAACCGGGGATACGGCGCGGATCGAAATCCGGGACGATATCGAGCAGGCCGCGCCCGATGAGGGGTGCGCCGGGGACCTCGAGGGTCTCCATCGCGATGGCGTTGGCGTTGACGACGGTGCCGTTGCCGTTCACGAGCAACAGCGCGTCGGGCAGCGCGTCGAGTATGGCGGCGAGGCGAGCAGCGCCTCTCGCTGGCCTGCTGCTCACGACGTCGTTCCTCCCTAGCCCGTGCCAGTCGTTTCAGGGGGAGTCTACGGCCAGCGGTCCCCGGCGCGGTGGTCCGTTCGTGGAAGCGCTGTTCAGGAGTGGTCGCCGGCCGCGGGCAGCGCGGGGACGAGCGCGTCCCAGCGGGCGATCTGGCAGCCGTCGGTCCGGCTGAAGTCGGCCGCGACCGTCTCCCCCCGCCACACCCCCTCCACCCGCGCGGTGGCCGGCCCGCCGTACACGCGGGTGCACAGCGTCCCCTCGGCGAGCGGCGCGAACGGCGCGTCCGCGGCCTCCAGGGCGGCGCAGGCGCCGGCGGCGTCGGGGTGGTCCCCGCCGGCCGGGCCGCAGCTGAGCCGGTACACACCGTCGGCCGCGCCGAGGTCGCGCACGGTGATGGTCAGCTCGTGCGCCGGCTGCGGCGCGGGCGCCGCCCCGGCGGCGAGCGCGGCGAGGACGAGGGCGGCAAGGGAACTGCTGTACATGGGGGTAGGCCTCCAGACTGGGCTCCGGCACGGACGGGGTCCCGCCCGCCCCCTGCTAACGCCCGCGCGCCCGGTTCGTTGCGGGACGGATTGGCTGAGCACACCGGGGCTGTGGCATCATGTGCGACGCACAGTGTGCGAGGAGGCTTCGCCTAGTCTGGTCTATGGCGCCGCACTGCTAATGCGGTTTGGGGTGACCCCCCATCCCGGGTTCAAATCCCGGAGCCTCCGCCACCGCCCCGGTCCCCGACCGGGGCTTTTGGCGTATACGGGCAGGTCAGCACCCTCGCGGAAGCGGATTTCCCCCTCGGCCGCAGGTCATGTAATGTTGTCCCCGCAAGCCGGTCCCCACGGACCGCAGGCGCTCGTAGCTTAACGGATAGAGCATCTGACTACGGATCAGAAGGTTGCAGGTTCGAATCCTGCCGAGCGCACAGCGAAGCCCCCGCCGATCACCCGGCGGGGGCTTTCTCGTGCTGTACGGAAAAGTCAATCGTCCGGCCCTGGGTGTGGCCGCTCCTGGATGTGCCCTTCCGCTCTGTGTCACTCCTGGCGCTGGGCCGAGCTTTCCAGGTCGGCCCGGTGATCGGCGGGTGCACGAAGGTCGTCGGCGGGCTGAAAGCAGAACAAGAGGATCAGGATCAGGGGCCACGGCCGCAGAGAGAGCCGACGGGTGATCTCTCGTGAGGTGGTGAACAGGTCGGCGATGAGGACGGGCGTCGTCCGAGTGTCCCGGCCGTCCTCCGAGGCGAGGAGATGGTGGCTGCAAACAGTGGGATTGGCTGGCGCGGGCCCCGCTGAGACGTCGCGTGCCGTGACAGTTCTGGCTGTGACGTTCTGCGGCCGGCTGGCGTGACCACGCTCGGGACTGGGCCGAGCCGAGCCAAGGCGTGCGATGCGAGCGGAGTGGCGTAAGCGGGTCGACATGGATGCCTTCCTCTCAGACATTGTGAAAGCGCCGCGACATGACCGCGAAGCCGCCGGTGCCGACCGGGCTTGAATCGAACCCCACCCGGTGGCTTCTGGCGTGCTCCCGCATCGGTCCGCCTGGCCGTGCGCCTCCTCACGGATGTGAGGAGGCGCACCCTGACCATAACCACGGTAGCCCGTACATGAAGTACTGTCTAGTACTTCATGTACCAGTTCGCATTTCTTGTACGCCCAACTCCCTTGCCAGTGCTCGGAGCTGGTCGGACGGCAGCGGGCTCATGGCCACGAGATCGGCGACGAGCTGCTTGACGGCGGGCTTCGCGCGGAACATCTCTGGCAGCAACTCGCGCACGTTGCTGAGGGAGTTGACCGCGTTGTCGATCTGGCGGCGTTGGGCATGGGCTTTGGCGAGGTCGATGCCGAAGCGTGCCTGTCGTTCCGAGGACAGGCCGGACGGGTCCACGCTCTCGGCGGCGCGCAGGGCTACTCCGGCGTCGCCCAGGTCGACGGCCACGGCGACTTCGTGGAGCGCGACATTGGTCGGGCCGAACTCGGTGTTGTAGTCGTTGCGTCCGTCGCCGATCCGATCGGCTAGCTCCTTGGCCGCCCGAAGGTGCGTGTATGCCTCGTCGGCGTGGTTGAGGCGGCCGGCGGCGAGCGCACGCTGAAGGATGAGGGCGCCGCGCAGCGCGATGGCTTCTGGTTCGCCGCCGTCGGCCAGGGGAGCAAGCGCGTCAGCCGCACTGCCGGAGACCTGGGCGGCTTGGTCGTACTGGCGTGCGCCGAGGAAGACGATTGACAGTCTGAACTCGCCGGCCGCCATCAGCAGCGGATCTCCTGCCCGCTCAGCTGCGACGACGGCGCGGTCGACAGCGATCCACGCCGCTTCGGGCTCTCCCATGTTCGCGAGGGCCGCACTGCACGTGTGGTACATCGAAGCCAGCAGCCGGAAGAGTCCGGGGCGTTCTTCCTCGCTGCTGGCACGAGTGGCTGACTCCAGTCGCGGAACCAGACCTTCGAGCAGCTCCGCCAGGTCCGCGTAGTTGCCCTCGTGTGTCAGCGACCAAGCCCGGTCGACATCGGTGCGCAGAGCGGGGATGTCCGGCGATTCCGGCTGGCCGAGGATGGCCTTCAGGGAGTGCGCGGAGCTGAGCACGAGCCGGAGATGGCTCGCACCGGGCGCCTCGTGCTCCGTCACCGACGCGACGATCGGAGCCTCGGCGGCCAGCTCGGCGACCGGCAGGTCCAGGACCTCGGCCACCTTCTCCAGGACCGTCATCCGGTCGATGCGGCGCACGCCCCGTTCCACTTGGGAGACCCAGGCTTCCGACCGGTCCAGCAGGCCGGCGAACTCCTTCTGCGACAGCCCGCGCCGTTTGCGGTTGAACGCGATCTTGCGACCGAGGGTCTTCTCGTAATCAGTGCTCAACGTCCACACCCTTGCCGGACACGAAGTCCAGGCGGTCGACCTCGGTCGAGGCGAGGTACTGCTCCCGCTCGGCGAGGAAGGAGCGCACGTAGTCCTGCGATTCGTGGGTGTCGAAGGCGGCCACGTCGCGGTACAGCTCGTAGAAGATCCGCTCCAGCGGCCGGCCGTCAACACGGTGCACGGTGTAGATCACCGTTCCCGGCTCGTTCGCACGAATCTGCTCCCCGGTCCGCGCGACCAGTTCATCAAACGCAGCGGCTGCGGCCTCGTCCTTGCAGGTGAACCGCACCATCAATCCGAACATCGGGGTTCCTCTCTCGTCGACGTACGCGCCGGGCATCGCGCCACCGCGCACGCTATGCGGGCATCACTCGCACGAAAAGTGCGATCTCGTACTTTTGCAACGCACATTTTGGGTACGGTGCTAGTACTAATTCTACGTGTCACTGCGGTCGGTGTCATCAGAACGCACGAATCGGTGCAAGAAACCGCAGGTCACCAAGGATGAAGGAGCGCTCATGCCGACCCATCGACGCACCTTCCCAGGGCTACCTGAAGAAGTCAGCCGTGCCCGTCACTGGATCCGGGAGATCCTCGGCGGTCACCCCTGCACGCAGGACGCCGAGCTGATTGTCACGGAGCTCAGCGCCAACGCCATCACTCATACAGACAGTGCAGGCGCTGCCTTCCGCATCGCGGTGACCCGCGCCGGAGACACGGTGAAGATCGCCGTCACCGATGCTGGTGGCGCCCACCGCCGCCCGCACATCGAGCGCCAGGACAACAGCTCCCCTCACGGCCGAGGTCTGTTCCTCGTCTCCGCTTGCGCGTCGACCGTCGACATCAGAGGTGACCATCACGGCCACACCGTGACCGCTGAACTCACCGGCAAGCCGACCGGCACCCGCCCATGCTGATCACCACCAAGGCGCTGCCGCTCCAACTCGGCACAGGATTCTGGTGCGAGGCCATTGCCTACACCTCCAACGGCTCTTCCGCGCACTGGCTGGGCTCGGCCCCTTCCTCGACGGCCCGGATCGCGATCCGGTGGCTTCGCTGGAGGGCCGGCCACATCAGCGACCAGCTGGACCCGCCGGCCGCGTATCCGGTGCGGTGCTGGCTAGCGGACCAGGCCGAGCACGAGCGGGCCCTGGAAGTTCTGGTGAGCGGGGATCTGTACACGCTGACGATCCCGGACGGCGCGGTGCGCTATCTGCTGTCCGCCCGGCCGGCGAAGTGCACGCCCTTGCCGAGGCGAGCATGGTGAGCGAGCACGAGTACCAGCACGAGCAGCTCTACCAGTACGAGATCACTGCCGCCATGAACCATGTGGTCCGCGCCTGCCACGAGATCGCCCGCGAGCACAGCCACCGCGGCTTCTGGACTCCCCACACCGATCCCGGAGCCGACTTGCACATCGACCTCATCGAAGCCGCTCGCCGCGACATCCTGACCAAGCTCCAAGTGGTCGTCACCGCAGCCGAACGTGTCGCCTACGACATCGAGCAAGACCGCCAACGGTCTCGGTGAGCCTCCGCCTCTTCTGCGAGTTCAAGGCCGCCCACCCTGCGGAGCGTAGGCCCGGCCAGTGGCCGGGCCTACGCTCTTGTCTTTGCCCCGCTCTGGTCCGAACGCTTCCGTCTGCGCTCAAGCGCTCTCCACAACCACGGCTTTTCAGCACGGGTGGCCATCAGGAAGGCGGACTCATCAACAATTTCCCCCCAATCGTTGGCGAATGGCCTCGGTTACTCGGTCAGCCGCTACTTGGGGGTCCTCATGTTCCCAGACCCGTACGACTTCCCACCCTTCAGCTCGTAGCGCTGCGTTCATCTCAATGTCTCGGGCCCTGTTGTCTTTGATCTTCTCTGTCCAGAACTCGGACCGTTTGGTGGATGGCCTGTGGTGTTCTGGGCAGCCGTGCCAGAAGCAGCCATCAACGAACACGGCTACGCGAGCCTTAGGGAAGAGGACGTCGACCGTCCCGCGCGACTGGGGTAGCGGTTTCGTCTCAACCCGAAACCGTAGCCCCCTGCGGTGCAGGGCCGAGCGGAGTAGCCGCTCTGGCTTTGTGTCCCGGCCCTTGTTGGCCTTCATTACCGCACGGGTTTCCGGCGATGACGCCCAAGAGTCCGGCGGGACTTTCTCCGTGGTCGCGAGGCCAGCGGAATGGGCCATGGTCCAGGCGGTCTTGAGGTTCGCGGCGCGAGTCGCTCCATCCACTTCGCCCACGTGACGTTCACGCGTCCGTCCGTCCTCAGACCAGCGAAGGTAGGCATGGATGCGCCGACGTTTGCCGTAGAGGCGTAGCGCGATTGACGCGCGAGCGAAGCGGCCTTCCCCGACCCTTACCGCACGCATGCGCGCACCGCCGGCAGCACGGTCCTGCTCGGCTGACCGGGTGCGCTTGGTCATCCCAGCCTTGGGCTTCCAAGCCCGATCGGCGGGAATACTCTCCCTCCAGCGTTGCCCGTGGTCACTCGTGGACGCCATCATCACCGCTTCTCAGCCGCAGCCAGAGCGTCTGCCACAGCCCTGGCAAAGGTCGCACCGAGCTTGACGGGGACCGCGTTGCCGAGCTGCCGCATCTTCTCGCCACGCGGTCCCTTCAGCACCCAGTGATCGGGGAAGGTCATAACACGGGCGGTTTCGCGGACGGTCATGTATCGGTAGCCGGTTCTGTCGTACTCGGCATCGTCCAAACGCATCACCGACTCACCGCCGGGCACACCGTGGACGCCAGCCTTTACGGTCTTCGCCGGACGGTCGAGGAGGTTTGGTGTGTGCCCGGGGTATGTGCGAGCACCGGGCCATCCGACGTGATCGGGGACGTCCCCGACCTGCCGTTTCGAAGCGAGGGCGTCCTCGGGAATGGGTGGCAGTGCTTTGCCTTCATTCTCGTCGACTCCGGCGAGGGCGTCCCTGAGCGTGCGCCAAGGCTTGAGCGACATCTTGCGCTGAACCTCCTCGTCTGAAGTATCCAGCTCCGGCAGGTTCTCAATGGTCCGTTTTCGGATGCCATCTTCGACATTGTGCCGATCCCAATATGGTCCTCCGTCACGCATGGAGTGGATCATTGCCTCGTAGGAGTACTCTTGTAGCGGGCGGAAGGCTTCCCAATCGACGTTGAGGTCTGCGCGAAACGCCACAATGATCACCCGCTGCCGGATCTGTGGTACGCCGAAGTCAGCCGCGTTAACAGGGATGTGCGTGACTACGTAGCGCTTGGATCGGTCACCCTCCTCGTTGGCGATGGCCTTCTCCAATTTCTCATTGTGCTCCTCCCAGGTGGCGTTCTCAGGCCTGCCCAGGAAGGGTAGCGTCAGCTCCCGCTTGATGTATTCGAAGTAGGGGGCGAACGATGGGCGCAGGAGACCGCGAACGTTTTCACAGATGATCGCCTTTGGCTTGAGCTCTCGAATGGCGCGGAACATCTGGGGGAACATGTTCCGCTCGTCTTCGTCGCCCCTGTGCACGCCACCGAGGCTGAATGGTTGGCAGGGCGGACCGCCAGCCAGGAGGTCAACCGGCTCCCGCACCTCCTTAGTGAAGTCGACAGTGCGAACATCGCCCTCGACCAGTGGCCACGGCTCAGGCAGCCGATCGTCTTGTGCCTCCCTCAGCGGATTGGCTCGGATGGTCTCGCACGCTCGCTTCGCGAACTCGTTGACCAGCAACGGGCGAAAGCCCGCCGCGTGCACGGCCATGGCCAGCCCTCCGCCGCCGGCGAACAGCTCGACGCACGTACCCACCTCGCGGCGTTCTTCTCGCAGCTCAGACATGTGAGAAGCGTACCGCGGAGTTGTTGATCATTGTATCCACCTCCCCTGCCTCTTCACTCATCACTACTGGATCACCCGATAGAGTTACGGTGCGTACTCTTCCAGGGAGGTTGCTTGCCTCATGGCCAGCCGGTTTAGCAGTCAGTTCCGCCTGAGCATCACCAAGGCCCTCGGGGACCAATTGGCGGAGGCACTTAGCAGTCTGGATCGTGCCCCCCTCACTCGGCAGAATCTCGACCTACTTGAGGAGCAGGCCGAGTCCGAGCGGCTGAGTAGTCGATCCGGGGTCTACCAGCTGTACCGTGGCGACGGGCTCGTCTACGTGGGGAAGGCTGACAAGCCGCTGGCCTCACGGCTGGGTAACCACCTTCGGAAGATCTCGGGCCGACGCAACATTTCGATAGACCAGATTTCGTTCAAGTGCTTGTATGTGGCTGAGGACTTCTCGGCGGTCGCACCGGAAAAGCTGCTGATCAAGAAGTACAAGGCCGACGGCGGCGCCCCTTGGAACACTAACGGCTTTGGCAACAAGGACCCGGGACGCAATCGCGACCGCACCGTCCTGAAAGCTAACCACTTCGACATGCTGTTTCCGGTAGACCTGGTGCGGCCTGTGGAGGGGCTGAAACCAGGCGAGCATTCTCTCTGCGATCTCCTGGCCGTGATCAAGGAAGGACTTCCCTACAACTTCCGATACCAGGAGAAACCTCGGTTCGAGGAAGTCTCGGTCACCGTGCCATTGGCCGAGATGTCGGCTGATGAGGTGTTCCGCCTCGTGAGTGCTCACCTGCCTGGGGCATGGCAGATCAGCGCGCTCATGGGGTACGTGATCATGTACGACGACAAGCGCGTGGGCTACCCCAGCGCCTGGCGCTACTACCGTGGCGGGGAGATCGTGGACCACGAGCCAACGGCCAAGCCCGCCGACGACGAAGAGCCGGACGAAGACGCCTGACGCCGCCAGGCGCGGAAGACGGGTCGGAGGAATACGGAGAACCCATCGCCGGAGTTCCTTGGTCGTAGTTGGCCGCAGCTATCGCTAACCCTCCGCTGAGCGAGGAGAGATCATCATCTTCGGCTCAGGGATTTGAGAATCACCGACTATGAAGCAGAAGATCGCACGGTCGAGTCCTTCGATCGCAGTGAAGCCTTCGCTGATCACCTGACTGGGACTCTTTCTCTGATCGGAGGCCGCAGGGGCGGTGATCTGTCAGGCGCGGCGTGATCGGGCGGTGTTCACGCGTGCGGTGGGGACGCCGACTTCCTCGCCGTGCTGCGCCGCGAGGCGCGGGAGTCGCTGGCGCTCGGGCACCCGACGGACGCACTGCGGGACGCCGCGGTGCGCTCCGTGCCGGGCATGGTCATGAAGAAGTTCCCGAACGTGGGCGGCGCGGCGCTGCCGGTGCCGTTCTACCGGGTGGCGGGCCGTGGCCGGAACCGGACGGTGGTGCTCACCCCGGAGATGCGGGACGTTGCCGTGGCGGAGCACATCGCGGGGCTGCGGGCCGAGAACCGGGCCCGGCTGTCCATCGTGGAGGCGTCCTTCGATTCCGGGATCGGCCGTGGCCTCGTGGCGGGCGGTGTGGTCGCTGACCTGGACGGCGGGGTGCTGCGGGACCGGCGCCGCCGGCGGTCGGTGGCGCGGGTGGACGATGCCGTGCGCGGGTTCCAGCACGGGCGGTGCCTGCTGTGCTGGGAGCCCTTGGCAGACGGGCAGGAGGTGGCCATCGACCATGTGTTCCCGTTCGCCCTCATGGACCGGCATCGCAGTGTCGCGCCGTGGCGCGGGCCGGATCTGGACGCGGTGTGGAACCTCGCCCCCGCCCACCGGCAGTGCAACGCGGCGAAGTCCGCCCGGCTGCCCACCCCGGCGGTCCAGGAGCGGCTGATGTTGCGGAACGAGGCGATCATCGGGTCGCCCTATCCGCTCAGCAGGGCCGTCCGGGGGGTCAGGGACGCGTATGGGGGGTGGCCCGCGCTGTTCGTGGCCGTGCTCGGGGCTTATGGGTGAGGGGTCAGAGCAGGGCCTCGGCCAGGGTGTGCCACTGGGGGAGGGGGATCTCGGTGTCGTCCCGGGTGACCACGTTGAGGGCGACGTGGTCGGCGCCCGCCTCGTGGAAGGTGGCGACCTTGGCGCGGATGGCGTCCGGGGTGCCGAGGGCGAAGACCTCGTCCAGCAGGGCGTCCGAGCCGCCGTTCTCGAAGTCGGGGGCGGTGAAGCCGAGGCGCTTGAGGTTGTTGGTGTAGTTGGGGAGGGCCAGGTAGCGGGAGAGGTAGCCGCGGGCGGTCTCGCGGGCGCGGGTGTCGTCCTCCTCCAGGACCACCTTCAGGTCGGGGGCGAGCAGGGCGTCCGGGCCGAGGGCCTCGCGGGCCCGGGCCGTGTGGGCCGCCGTGACCAGGTACGGGTGGGCGCCGGCGGACTCGGTGCGGGCCAGCTCCAGCATGCGCGGGCCGAGGGCGGCCAGGACGCGGCGGTCCTTGGGGACCGGCGGGGTGGCCTCGTCGAGGGCGGCGAGGAAGGCGCGCATCGCGGAGTACGGCTTCTCGTAGCGTTCGGTGAGGACCTCGTGGCTGACGCCGAGGCCGAGCAGCAGCCGGTCGTCGAAGGCGGCGCTGACGCGGCTGAAGGCCTGGGCGACGTCGGCGGGCTCGTCGTTCCAGATGCTGAGGATGCCGGTGGCCACGACGATGCGGGAGGTGGCCTCCAGCAGCGGGACCGTCTCCC
>NZ_JBHWJL010000022.1:22228-22835 GCF_042731495.1 Streptomyces sp. NPDC059853 | reverse complement strand
CGAGTTCGGTGGCGGCCTCGGTGACCTGGGCACGGCGTTCGGGGTCCTCCGCGCGGAGTACCGGGGTCCAGATGCCGATCCTGCCGATGGTGTCCTTCAGCTGCGTCATGGGCTCAGATTGCCATCTCCGCCCTCAGCCGATGGTGATTTCGTTGCCTTCGGTCGTCACGTCCAGCCGGGTGAGGGGCTTGGTGGCCGGGCCGGAGAGGGGTTCGCCGGTGGCGGCGTCGAAGACCGAGTTGTGCAGGGGGCAGCGCAACTGGGTGCCCTCGGGGGAGACCTTGCCGTTGTAGTGGGTGCAGACGGCGGTGAAGGCGACCAGTTCGCTCTCGCCGACGCGGTAGAGGAGGGCGTCCTCGCCGGAGACGGTCTTCGCGGCGACCGCCTCGCCGACCGGGACGTCGTCCAGGGTCAGCTCGCTCGGGGTGCTCTCGCTCGTGCCGCCGCAGGCGGCGAGGCACAGGGCGCCAGCCGTGGCCCCCCCCCCCGGGGGGGAGGCCGGGGGGGCGGGGGGCCCGGGGGGGGGGGGAGGGGGTTTAATTTTCCCGGGGAACAAAACCCCCGGCGCAGGGGGGCCGCCCCGACATGGGGGGGGGTGCGGAGGAGG
>NZ_JBHWJL010000022.1:3338-22218 GCF_042731495.1 Streptomyces sp. NPDC059853 | reverse complement strand
GCCCGGCCCGCCGCCCAGGGTCCGCACGCCCGGGCGGCACCCGCCCGTGCCGCCGCCGGCGGCGAGCCACTGGGCCCCACCCGTGCCCCACGCCCCGGTGAGGACGGCGCGGCGGCCGGGGGACCTGAGGGGTCGGTCAGGGGTTCTCATGTCCCGGTGAACGAACGGCGCGGGCTCAGGGTGCCGTCCACTTCTGGGCGGGGTTGCCGGAGCAGTTCGCGATCTGGAGCTGGTTGCCGTTGGCCGGGTCGGCCCAGGGGACGTCCAGGCACTTGTCGGCGGCGATGTTCACGATGTCGCGGGCGCCGCTGATCGCCCAGCGCTGGGTGGCGTTGCCGGTGCAGTCCCACAGGTGGACCTTGGTGCCGTCCCCGGTGCGGCTGTCGACCAGGCTGAGGCATTTGCCGAGCGCCCGCAGGGTGCCGTCGGAGTGGACGGTCCAGCGCTGGGCCGAGGTGCCGTTGCAGTCGTAGAGGACGACGGGGGTGCCGTTGGCGGTGTTGCCACCGGAGACGTCCACGCACTTTCCGGCCAGGCCGGTGATCGGGCCGGTGCGGCCGTCACCCCCGCCGTTGTCGCCCCCGCCGTCGTACGAGGTGACGGTCACGTAGTCGACGACCAGCTGCTGCGGGAAGACGGTGGTGCCGTCGGGGTAGCCGGGCCATTCGCCGCCGACCGCGAGGTTGAGGATCATGAAGAACGGCTTGTCGAAGACCCACTGCCGGCCGCCGAGGTCCGCGGGGGTGCGGGTCTGGTAGACGACGCCGTCCACCGACCAGCTGATGCGGTTGGGCGACCAGTCGACGGCGAAGGTGTGGAAGTCGTCGGCGAAGGCCCGACCACCCGGCAGGGTGTAGCCGGCGCCGATGCCGCCGCCGCCGGAGTAGCCGGGGCCGTGCAGGGTGCCGTGGACGGTGCCGGGTTCGAAGCCGACGTTCTCCATGATGTCGATCTCGCCGCTGGCCGGCCAGCCGACCTGGCCGATGTCGGCGCCGAGCATCCAGAAGGCGGGCCACATGCCCTGTCCGCGCGGCACCTTGATGCGGGCCTCGACCTTGCCGTAGGTGGTGGTGAACTTTCCGGCCGTGTTCATCCGGGCCGAGGTGTACTGGCAGGTGCCGTACCAGCACTGGTAGTTGGCCGGGTTCTCCTTGCGCGCGGTGATCACCAGGTTGCCGTTGCCGTCGAGGGCGGCGTTGTTGGTGCCCGGGGTGTAGTACTGGTGCTCGCGGTTGTTGCCGCTGTTGTCGCCGGTCTCCAGCTGCCATTTGGAGCTGTCGACGGCCGAGCCCGCGGGGCCGTTGAAGTCGTCGTGGAAGAGGACCTGGGCCGCGGACACGCCGGAGTCGGGGTCGGCGGTCGCGGACACCGTGGTCAGCGCCGTCCAGCCCAGGGCGAGGGTCAGACCGGCTGCCAGCAGGCGGCGGGTGGGGGTACGCAGTGCGTGTCTCCGCTTCATGACACCATTTCAGCGGCGTCATGTGAGCATGACAAGGTGTTGGTATAGACCAGCCTTAGGGCGAGGTTAAGCCATCCTCAAGGGGCCGGACTGTGTCCCGGGGGCAGGCGTTCGCTAGGGTCACCGGACATGGCTCACAACCCCCAAGCACCCCAGAACCCGCAGCAGGATCCGGCGGGCAGCACTCAGATGTTCCGCGCCTTCGTGGACGAGGAACCGCCGCAGCGGCGCGCTCAGCAGTCCGCCTCGGCCGGCCCGCGCATCGGGCTGATCCTCGGCGTCGTGGTGGGCGTCCTCGCGCTCGCGGGCGCGGCCTGGATCGCCTTCGGCTGACCCGTGTCACCGGCCCGGACCGGCGATCTCCCGCCGGTCCGGGAACTCACTCCTCCGCCGTCAGGCCGTCCCGCAGCTGGGCGAGGGTGCGGGTCAGCAGCCGGGAGACGTGCATCTGCGAGATGCCGACCTCCTCGCCGATCTGCGACTGGGTCATGTTGGCGAAGAACCGCAGCATGATGATGCGCCGCTCGCGCGCCGGCAGCTTGGCCAGCAGCGGCTTCAGCGACTCGCGGTACTCCACGCCCTCCAGCGCGCCGTCCTCGTAGCCGAGCCGGTCCGCCAACGACCCCTCGCCGCCGTCCTCTTCGGGCGCGGGGGAGTCCAGCGAGCTGGCCGTGTAGGCGTTGCCGACGGCCAGGCCGTCCACGACCTCTTCCTCCGAGACGCCCAGGCACACGGCCAGTTCGGCGACGGTGGGCGAACGGTCCAGGCGCTGGGCGAGTTCGTCGCTGGCCTTGGTGAGGGCGAGCCGCAGCTCCTGGAGCCGGCGCGGAACCCGGACCGACCACGAGGTGTCGCGGAAGAAGCGCTTGATCTCCCCGACGACGGTGGGCATCGCGAACGTCGGGAATTCCACACCGCGTTCGCAGTCGAAGCGGTCGATCGCCTTGATCAGGCCGATGGTGCCGACCTGGACGATGTCCTCCATCGGCTCGTTGCGGCTGCGGAACCGCGCCGCCGCGTACCGCACCAGCGGCAGGTTCAGCTCGATGAGGGTGTCGCGCACGTAGCCGCGCTCGGGGCTGTCCTTCTCCAGGGTGGCCAGACGCTGGAACAGCGAGCGGGAGAGCGTGCGGGTGTCGAGGTTGTCGGTCGGCGGTACGGCGGGGAGCGGTTCGGGTTCCTGCGGCGTGCCGGCTGTGGTGAGCACCTTGGAGCTGCCCAGTTCTACGGACATGCCACCCCCTTGGAGGTCGTGGACGGGTCACGGCGGCGCACTCGGTACGAGAAGTGGCGTCACCCTCGTGGATACCGGAGCTGCCGCCACGGCAAACGCGGTTCTAGCAGAATGTCACACGTCATCAACACGATGTAGCGTCATGTCGATAAAACGGCACAGCGAACCCTGGAGTTCCTGGAGTTGGGTCCCTCGTTCGCGTTACGCGTCGATCGGATTTGCGGAGCGCAGACGGGCGAAGCTCCTGGTGAGCAGCCGGGAGACATGCATCTGCGAGACGCCCAGCTCCGCGCTGATCTGCGACTGGGTCAGGTTGCGGTAGTAGCGCAGCAGCAGGATGCGCTGCTCGCGCTCCGGCAGCTGCACCAGCAGATGCCGTACCAGCGCCCGGTGTTCGACCCCGGCCAGCTCCGGGTCCTCGTACCCGATCCGCTCCACCAGACCGGCCGACCCCTCGTCGCGCTCCTGTGCCGCCTCCAGGGACGAGACCCGGTACGCGCTCCCCGCCTCCAGGGAGGCCAGCACGTCCTCCTCCGGGACCTGGAGCCGCTCGGCGATCTCGGCCGGGTTGGGGTCCCGGCCCAGCGCCACCGTCAGCTCCTCGGTGGCCCCGCGCACTTGGGCCCACATCTCGTGCAGCCGGCGCGGTACGTGGACGGAGCGCACGCTGTCGCGGAAGTACCGCCGGATCTCGCCCACGATGGTGGGCATCGCGAAGGTCGGGAACTGCACACCGCGCCCGAGGTCGAAGCGGTCGATCGCGTGGATCAGGCCGATCGTGCCGACCTGGACGATGTCCTCCATCGGCTCGTTGCGGTTGTGGAAGCGCAGCGCCGCGTACCGCACCAGCGGGACGTTGGCCTCGATCAGGGCTCCACGGACCCGGGCGTGCTCGGCGGTGCCGGCCTCCAGCCGGTCGAGCTGCTCGAACAGTGCCTGCGTCAGCGCCCGAGCCTGGGCGCCCCGGGTCTGCGTCACCGCCACCTGCCGACCACCCTTTCACGTTTCAATCAACGGCAAAAGCGGTCATAGCATCACAAGACATGTCCACTGTGTGCAAGTACCGGATTACCACGTGTTGATCGCCCGGAAGGGCCGGACGGACCACGGCCGGGCGACGGCCGGCGGGAGAGCGGGCGGGCGCGCGGGTACGGACCGGGCCCGGATACGGCGCGGGCCCGAGCCCCCGGGAAGGGGGTCGGGCCCGGCACACAGACGCGGTAGCGGAGGGATTTGAACCCTCGGTGGAGTTGCCCCCACACTCGCTTTCGAGGCGAGCTCCTTAGGCCGCTCGGACACGCTACCGTCGCGAAGCTTAGCATCCGTCGCCGCGCCCGAAGAATTCGGTGAGCAGGGCGGCCGCCTCCCCGGGCAGCACCGCGTCGATCACCTCGGGACGGTGGTTGAGCCGCCGGTCGCGCAGCACGTCCCACAGCGAGCCGGCCGCCCCCGTCTTCGCCTCCCGGGCGCCGTACACCACCCGCTCGGCGCGGGAGAGCACGATCGCCCCCGCGCACATCGTGCACGGCTCCAGGGTGACCACCAGGGTGCAGCCGGCCAGCCGCCAGTCACCGAGCCGCCCGGCCGCCTCGCGCAGCGCCAGCACCTCGGCGTGCGCGGTGGGGTCGCCGGTCGCCTCGCGCGCGTTGTGGCCCCGTCCGAGGACGGCGCCGTCCGGCCCGCCGGGGCCGAGCACCAGCGCCCCGACGGGTACGTCACCGGCCTCGCCCGCCGCGCCGGCCAGGTCCAGGGCCTGACGCATCGCGGGGATCCAGGGGTCGCGCAACGGGTCCGGGTCACCCATCGCGCGCGGTCACCTGACGGCCTCCAGTACGTCCGCGGCGCCCAGCGTCTCGGCGATCTCGCTGAGCGCGTCGTCGGCGGAGAGGGTGAGGACGGCGGCGGCGTCGATGCCGAAATCCGCGAGCAGTCCCGCGTCGCCCACCGGGCCGCGCGGCACCGCGTCGGGATCGAGCGCCCCGTCGTCGTTGTCGTTGTCGTCGGTGTCCCGGCCGCCCGCGACATCGTCGTCGGTCAGGTCGTCCAGGTCGTCCAGGGCCGGCATGCCGTCGTCCGCGGCCTGACGGCCCAGCAGTTCGTCCGTCAGCAGGATCTCGCCGTACGCGCTGCGCATGGCACGTGCGGCATCCGAGACGAAGACGCGTGGATCGTCCTCGCCGTCGATCCGGACGATGCCGAACCAGACGCCCTCCTGCTCGATGCAGACCAGGACGGTGTCGTCGGGAGCCGCCTCCCGGGCCAGATCGGCCAACTCGTCCAGGCTCTCCACATCGTCGAACTCGGTATCACTCGCTTCCCAACCATCATCGGTCCGCGCGAGCAGTGCGGTGAAGTACACCGTGACTCTCCCCACTCGGTTTGGCTCTGCCACTCAGCATCGTGGCAGAAAAGGGGTGGCCTGTCGGGTAACCCGGCAGTTCACCTGCGCAATATTCCGCATCCGCCCGGCAGCCGGAGTGTCCGGGGCATTCGGTACTGTCGCATTCATGCGGACCCATGTCGTCGACCACCCGCTGGTGGCGCACAAACTGACCACGCTGCGCGACGAGCGCACCGACTCCCCCACCTTCCGGCGGCTGGCTGACGAGCTGGTCACCCTGCTGGCGTACGAAGCGACCCGTGACGTCCGCACCGAACTCGTGGACATCACCACCCCCGTGGCCGCGACGACGGGGGTGCGTCTGTCGCACCCCAAGCCCCTCGTCGTGCCGATCATACGGGCGGGTCTCGGGATGCTCGACGGCATGGTGCGGTTGCTGCCGACGGCCGAGGTGGGCTTCCTCGGCATGATCAGGGACGAGGAGACGCTCCAGGCGGCGACGTACGCCTCGCGGATGCCGGAGGACCTCTCGGGGCGCCAGGTGTACGTGCTGGACCCGATGCTGGCGACCGGCGGCACGCTGGTGGCGGCGATCCGGGACCTGATCAAGCGCGGCGCGGACGATGTGACCGCGATCTGCCTGCTGGCCGCCCCCGAGGGCGTGGAGCTGATGGAGCGCGAGCTGGCCGGCGCGCCGGTGACCGTGGTGACGGCGGCGCTGGACGAGCGGCTGAACGAGCTGGGCTACATCGTGCCCGGCCTCGGCGACGCGGGTGACCGGCTGTACGGCACCGCCGGCTGATCCGGCCGTACGGTACGGCGGGTACGGCCGGTTCGCCCGTCCGCAGCCCGCCCGTTCCCGCGCCCGGGTGCCGGGCGCCCGCCGGTCAGCACTCCTGGCCGGCGGCCTCCGTCCCGGGCTCGGGCTTCTGAAGGGCTTCGAGGGCGCGGGCGGCTTCCTGCGGGGCGGTGAGTTCCTGGAAGGCCTCGCCGATGACGAAGTCCACCTCGGGGGTCTCCCGGGTGTCGGCCGCGTCGGCCTCCGCCTGCTCGGCGCCGGCGAGCTGGGCGCCCACCACCGCCAGCGCGCCGTTCTCCTGGGCCTCCCCCGCGCCGAGCAGCAGCCCGGGCGCCTCGACCTTGCCGTCCAGCTCCTCGGGGGCGTTGTCCACCTCGCCGATGACGAAGCCGCGTTCGGCGAGCGCGTCGGCGGTCTGCTGGGCGAGGCCGGTTCTGGTGGTGGCGTTGTAGACGTTCACCGTGATCGATCTGGGCTCGGGCAGCTCGGCCAGCGGTCCCGAGGCGCCCTCCGCCTCGGTGTCCGGGCGTTCGGTGGCGCACTCGCGGGCGCCGGAGGCGGCGGCCCGCTGGGGCCCGTCGCCCTCGGCCTCGGCGGAGAAGACCCGGATGAGCTGGAGCGTGCCGGTGCCGACCAGACCGAGCACCGCGACGGTGGACAGGGCCAGGGCCACCGTGCGGCGGCGACGGCGCGGGGGGCGCATCCGGGGGTAGCGGTCGCCCGTGACGCGGTATTTCTTTCCGCCCATGCCGGGAGGCGTCAGCATGCTCATGGACGCAGCGTAGTCACCCACGGGTGCCAGGACCTATTAATGATCAGCTGATCTGCTCAACCGGCCCCGAACGGCCGACCGCCGCCCTCGTCAGTCCAGCTCCAGCACGCGGGCGTGCAGGACCTGGCGCTGCTGAAGGGCGGCGCGGACCGCCCGGTGCAGGCCGTCCTCCAGATAGAGGTCGCCCTGCCACTTCACGACGTGGGCGAAGAGATCGCCGTAGAAGGTGGAGTCCTCCGCGAGCAGCGTCTCCAGGTCCAGCTGGCCCTTGGTGGTGATCAGCTGGTCGAGACGCACCGGGCGCGGCGCGACGTCCGCCCACTGCCGGGTGTTCTCCCGGCCGTGGTCAGGGTAGGGTCGGCCGGTTCCGATGCGCTTGAAGATCACACGCAGAGCCTACCGGGCGGGGCCCGCGCCGCGCAGCCGCACGGGATTTTCCGGCCGTCAGCGGGGGGTGGTCAGGGCGTCGGGCCGCCACGCGGAGTGGCCGACGGCCCGCGCGATCACCGCGAGGTTGGCCTCCAGGGCCGTCCGGTCGATGTTGCCGAGGTCGTCGCAGGCGGCGTGGTAGCAGGGATCGTACGGGGCGCCGGCGGTGCCGCCCCAGCGGTCGGCCTGGTCGGCCGTCTTCAGGCCCTCGGCCCCGGTGTAGCTGCCACCGGCCGGGATGCCCGCCTCCACGAAGGGCGCGTAGTCGCTGCGGCCGTTGAACGGGGACAGTTCGGCGGTGATGCCCTGCTCGGCGAGGTAGCCGCTCAGGTGGCCGGTGACGGCGGCGGAGCCGTCCGGTGCGCCGGTGCCGTCGTGCACGAAGTACCCGGCGTTGGGCGAGGCGATCATGTCGAAGTTCAGGTAGACCGCGATCGCCTCCCGTTCGGCCTCGGTGAGCCCGTCCACGTAGTGCCGGGAGCCGAGCAGCCCGGATTCCTCCGCCGACCACAGGGCGAAGCGCACGGTGGCGCCGCCGCCCCGGTAGTGGTCGGCCAGCCGCAGGGCGGTCTCCAGGACGCCGGCCGAGCCGGAGCCGTTGTCGTTGATGCCGGGTCCGTCCGGGACGGAGTCCAGGTGGGCGCCCGCCATGACCACCCGGTCCGGGTCGCCGCCGCGGGTCTCGGCGAGCACGTTGACGGTCTCGCGGTCCTCGGCGTGCTGGGCGAGGTCGAGGCGGACGGGGCTGTCGAGGTCTCCGGCGGCGAGCGCGAGGCCGTCCGCCCGGGAGATGCCGCCGACCGGGAGGACACCGGCGTCCGGGTCGCCGAGCGTGCCGCCGAAGGGGCCGCCGTCCGGGGTGCTGTCGTAGACGACGGCGGCCACCGCGCCGGCCGCGGCGGCCTGCCCGGCCTTGGCGGCGAAGGTGCACTCGCCGCGTTCGACGAGGGCGATCCGGCCCCGGTGGGTGTCGCCGGGGTAGTCCTCGGGGGAGCAGCCGAGTCCGCCGGCCACCGCGAGCGGGGCGGTGAGCCCGTCGTCGGGGGTGTTGGCGGTGTACGTCATGGCCCGGATGGGGATGTCGCGGCCGTCGGCGGTGGTGAGGCGTTCGGCGGTGGTCTCCCGGTAGGAGAAGCCGAAGCGCTGGTAGTCGACCCGGTAGCCGGCCGCCGCGAGCAGGTCGCCGGCGTAGCGGGCGGAGCGTTCGTGGCCGGTGCTGCCGGCCGCGCGGTGGCCGCCGGAGGTGTCGGCGATGCGCTGGAAGGCGGCCAGGTGGCGCAGGGCGCCGTCGGCGGTGGTGTCCTCGGCGAGGACGCGGGCGAGCCGGTCGGCGCGGGCGTCGGGGGCGTCGGGGGGCGCGGCGCCCACGAGGAGCAGCAGGGGGAGGGCGGCCAGCGGGGCGATGATCGTACGGATTCGATTGCGCACGGAGCGTCACCGTAGGGAACGGGGTGCGGTGTGTCACGGAGGCCGCCGGTGCGTCTTCCGTAGTGGAGATCACATTGACCTCTTAGATGTACACGACACATAGTTGCCCGCATGGGTGGTGTGATCACGGGGTTCGCGATCATCGCCAGCATCATCGGTACCGGCTATCTGCTCGGATGGCGGGGATCGCTCGGCGAGAACGGGCGGGAGGTCCTCACCAAGCTCGCCTTCTACGTCGCGACCCCCGCGCTGCTGTTCACCACCCTCTCCGCCGCCGATCTGAGCGTGATCTTCTCCACCCCGCTGCTGGTCACCGCCGTCTCCACGGGCACGGTCGCGGCCGTCTTCGTGGCGGTGGGCGCGGTACGGCGCTGGGGGGTGGGGCGGACGACCGTGGGTGCGCTGTGCTCCAGCTACGTGAACGCCGGCAACCTCGGCATCCCCATCGCCGTGTACGTCCTCGACGACGCCACGCTGGTCGCGCCGGTGCTGCTCTTCCAGCAGCTCATCGTCATGCCGGTGGCGCTGACCGTGCTGGACCTCTCCACCCGCGGCGGGGCCGGCACCCCGTGGTGGCAGCGGGTGCTGACCCCCTTCCGCAACCCGGTGGTGATCAGCGCGCTGGCCGGCGTCGCGGTGGCGGCCTCCGGCTGGACGGTGCCCGAGCCGCTGCTGGAGCCGGCGGTGCTGATCGGCAACATGGCGGTGCCCGCCGTGCTGCTGGCGTTCGGGATCTCGCTGCGCGGCAGCAGTCTGCCGGGGCAGGGCGACGACCGCTGGCCGATGCTGCTGTCGGTGGGGCTCAAGTCCGCCGGGATGCCGCTGGTGGCCTGGGCGGTGGCCACCTGGGTGTTCGGTCTGGGGGCCACGGACGTGTTCCACGTGGTGGTGACCTCGGCGCTGCCGGCCGCCCAGAACCTCTTCACCTACGCCTCCCGCTACCAGGTGGGGGTGCGGCTGGCCCGTGAGTCGATCCTGCTCTCCACGGTGCTGGCGATCCCGGTGCTCGTGGTGGTGGCGGCCCTGCTCGGTTGATGTTGTCTTTGGTGCGGGCCTGTTGATTTCTGGGTGGAGATTCTAGGATCGCTGCCCATGACCGTTCTCTTCCGCGATCCCGTGCACGACGGGGCCACCGACCCCACCCTCATCCGGCACCGCGCCACCGGCGACTGGTGGATGTTCTACACCGCCCGCCGCGCCGGCCACGAGGGAGCGGGCGTGGAATGGGTGCACGGCACCGACATCGGCATCGCCGTCAGCACCGACGACGGCGCCCACTGGGAGTACCGGGGCCTCGCCCGCGGCCTCGACCACGAAGCGGGCCGCAACACCTACTGGGCCCCCGAGGTGATCTGGCACGACGGCCGCTACCACATGTACGTCACCTACCTCCGCGGCGTGCGCGCCGACTGGAGCGGGCCGCGCCACATCCTGCACTACACCTCCGCCGACCTGGAGCACTGGGACTTCGTCTCCGTGCTGCCGCTGCCCGGCGACAAGGCCATCGACGCCTGCGTGTGGCCCCTGCCGGCCGAGGCCGGCGGCGGCTGGCGGATGTGGTTCAAGGACGAGGCGGACGGCTCCACCATCCATGCCGCCGATTCACCCGATCTCTTCTCCTGGCGCCCGATCGGCCGCGCCCTGGAGGGTGACCAGGCGCACGAGGGACCGACCGTCCTCGCCCACGCCGGCGCCTACTGGATGCTCACCGACTACTGGTCCGGGCTCCTGGTGTACCGCTCCACCGACCTCACCCACTGGGAACGCCTGCCCGGCGCCCTGCTGGACGGCCCGGTCCCCGCCCACCACGCCGCCGCGCTCGGACAGGGCGACGACGCGGCCTGGCTGGTGTACTTCACCCACCCCGACCCGGACGGCGCGCCCCGCCGCTCCCGCGTCGAGGCCCTGCCGCTGACCGTCACCGGCGGCCGCCTGGCCACCGGCCCGGCCACCACCCCGCTGCGGCTGCGCGCCGACCTCACCGCGCCGCTGCGCGGCGGGACGGCCCGCTGACCCCGGCAGCCCCCGCGCCGCCCCCGTAGCACTGCGGGCAGTGCTCGCGCCGCACGGCGCGCAGCGCCCGTTCGTCGTACTGGTAGATCTCGCCCACCGAACCGTCGCACCCCCGGGTCGGGCACGGGGCGTTGGCCCGCAGCACGGACGCGCGCGGGGCGGCGGCCGGCAGCCAGCCGCAGGACAGACAGGGATGCAGGAAGATCTCGCCGCGCACATCGAGCGCGGTCACCGCCTGCGGGGCATCGCAGTCGGGGCAGGGGTAGGCCATGCACGGGACGGTATCCCGCCGATGGCCCTGCCCCTGCCCCGAGTTGCCGGCCGCACCCCTTCCGGGGCACGGCCGGAACGCGTATACGATCCGGCGCCGGTCAGCCGGAGATGGTCCACTTCTGCGCCGGGTTGCCCGAGCAGTCCGCGATCTGCACCTGGGTGCCGTTGCTGGTGTCCCCCCAGGGGATGTCCAGGCAGCGGTCGGCCGAGATGTTCACGATGTCGTTGTTCGGGGAGATCGCCCACCGCTGGGTGGCGTTCCCCGTGCAGTCCCACATGTGCAGCAGCGTGCCGTCACCGGTCTTGGCGTTCACCAGGCTCAGGCAGTTGCCCATCGCCCGCAGCGTGCCGTCCGACCAGAACGTCCACTTCTGGGCGCCCGTGCCGTTGCAGTCGAACACGATGGCCGGGGTGCCGTTGGCGGTGCGCGAGTTGGACACGTCCAGGCACTTGCCGTCCAGACCCGCGATCCGCACATCGGAGCGCAGCTTGTACGGGGCCGGCGGGTCCTCGTTCTTGGTGTCGGCCGGAGGATCGTTCTTCTTCTCCTCCTTCCGCTCCGGCGCCTCCTCCTTCCGCTCCGGCTCGTCCGCCACCGGGGGCGGGTCGGCGGCCGGCGGCGGGGCGGCCGGCGGAGCCACGGACTTCTCCTCCTTCTGCTCCTCTTCCTCCTGCGCCTCTTCCTCCGTCTCCTCCTCGGCCTGCTCCTCCTCCGCCTCCTCGGCGGGATCCTCGTCCACCACGACGGGCGGCAGCTGCGGCTGGATGTTCGCCACCGGAGCGGCGTCGCCGCCGTCGAAGACGTTGGCGCTCAGCAACGGGACCGCCAGGATCGTCGCGGCGGCCAGCACCGCGCCGGAGCCCAGCGAGGTCCACACCCGGCGGCCGGGCACCAGACCGCGCGGCGGACGGGAGGGGGCACGGGCGAAGGTTTCCGCGAAACGGGTCTGGGACCCGGGTGGTTGGGACATGGCTTCTCCTGTCAGAGGGGAAGGTCTTCTTCGCGCAGCGTCATCAGCGCGTGCGCTTCGGGCGTGGTCATCTCGGAGACGCGCATCGCCTGGCGCTCCGTCATCTGCTGGAACAGCTGGCGCGCGGTACGGCCGTTGCCGAACCGGTCGTCGCGCGGAATGGCCTCCACATAGGCGGCCAGCCGCTCACGGGCGCCGTCGCTCAGCTCGTAACTGTGCTGCTGGGCGTGGTGCTCCACAATGCTCACCAGTTCCTCCGTGGAGTAGTCGGCGAACAGCAGGGTGCGGGTGAACCGGGAGGACAGACCGGGGTTGGAGCCGATGAACCGGTCCATGTCCTGCGGGTACCCGGCGGCGATCACCACCACCTCGTCCCGGTGATCCTCCATCAGCTTCACCAGGGTCGCGATCGCCTCCCCGCCGAAGTCGTTGGCCACGCCCGCCGGAACCAGGGCGTACGCCTCGTCGATGAAGAGTACGCCGCCGCGCGCCCGCTGGAACGCCTCGGTGGTCTTCGGGCCGGTGTGCCCCACATACTCGCCCACCAGGGCGCTGCGGTCCACCTCCACCAGATGGCCCCGGGAGAGCAGGCCGAGCGCCTTCAGCAGCCGGCCGTACAGCCGGGCCACCGTCGTCTTGCCGGTCCCCGGGTTCCCGGCGAACACCAGATGGCGGGAGAGCGGCGGAGCGGGCAGCCCCGCCTCCTCGCGCATCCGCACCATCTGCATGAGCTTCACCATGCCGCCCACGTCGCCCTTGACGCCCTCCAGGCCGACGAGTTCGTGCAGCTCCTCCAGCAACTCCTCCAGGGTCTCCGGCTCGGGCTCCGGCTCGCCCGCCTCCGACAGGCCCCCCTCCGCGCCGTCCACCGTGACCGGTCCGGCCCCGCCCGTGCCGTCCTGCGGGACGCCGGGACGGCCCCCCGAGCCGCCGCGCCCGCCGCCGGTCCCGCCGCCCGCCGGACCGCTGCCGCCGGGACCGCTGCCGCCCGGGCCGCCGGTCAGCGTCGCCGAACCCACCCGGACCGACACGCACTCCTCGAACACCGGCCGCGCGCCGTTGGCGGTCCCCACGTCCTGGTCGCAGTCGAAGACCCGGCACCCCCGGAACACCGGCTCGGCGTCCGCCCCGATGTGCAGCGCCGGGAACGCGCTCTCCGACACATCGCAGTGCTCGAACACCCCGCGGGCCTTCTCGCCGACCAGGATGCCGTTCTTCCCGGCCCGCTCGATCCGCACCCCGCGCACCGTCGGCTCGGTGCCCTGCCACACCACGAGACCGCTGCCGCCCGCGCCGTACACCCCGCCGCCATCCATCCGCAGCCGGGCCCCGGAGTCCACCGTCACCCCGGCGCTGCCCACCCCGGTGACCGAGGTGGCCACCAGCGCCACCGTCGCGTCCGTGCCGATCTCCACGCCGCCCTTGCTCTGGCCGCTGATCGCGCACTCGCGCAGCTCGCTCTCCCCGGAGGACCGCAGCCGCACCCCGGTCTCCCCGCCCACCACCCGGGTGCCGCGCAGCGACAGCCGGGCGGTGTCCGTCACCTGCGCGCCGCACAGCCCCGGCCGGGTCAGCGTGCAGCCGGACAGGTCGGCGGCGGCCGCATCGGTGACCGCCAGGGCGTGTTCGCGGCTGTCGGTGACCGTGGTGCCCACCACCGTCCCCGTGGAGCGGTCGGCGAAGTGCAGCGCCGAGAACCCGGTGCGCGACAGCCGGCAGTCGACCGCCTCGGCCGCCGCCTCGCCCAGCGTCAGCAGCCCGTTGGCGGCCGGCTCCACGATCCGGCAGCCGGTCGCCGTCAGCTGCGTCGTGCCCCCGGCCGCCAGCGCGCTGCCGCCGACCCGGGTGATGCGGCAGTCCGTCAGCTCCGCCCGCGCCTCGTGGTCCAGCTGCACCCCCGACATCGACACCTCGTCGATCCGGCAGTCCTCCACCCGGGCCCGCGCGGTGTCCTGCACCAGCACCCCGTGCCGACCCGCCCCGGCCAGCCGCGCGTCGCGCACCAGCAGCCGGGAGTTGCCCCGGGCGCGCAGCGCCGAACCGGACACCTCGCTGACCCGCAGCCGCTCCGCCAGCAGCACCGCGGCGCCCGAGAGCACCACCCCGATGCCCTCCACCGAGTCGATGACGGTGTCCTCGGCCCGGGCCCGCGCGTCACCGTCCAGGTGCAGCGCGGTGTGGTGCGCGCCGTGCAGCCGGGTCTGGCGCAGCACCAGCACGCCGCCGGTGACCGGATCGTCCAGCTGGGCCCGCAGATCGTCGTCCACGGTGAGCGGCAGCGCCCCGCGGTCCGGATCGGCCGGGGCGCCCGGGGAGCCGAGCACCTCCACCCGGCCGTGGCTGAGCGCGCAGTCGTCCAGGGTCAGCCCCGAGGCGTCCTCCACCCGCACCAGCGGCTGGGCCGGGTCCTGGCCGCGCAGCGCCAGGCCGCGCACCCGGCAGTCGGCGGCGGCCACCGTCAGCGCCGGGCCCGTCGGCGGGCGGACCACCACCGACCCGGCACCGGCCGACGGCTCCAGGGTGACGCGGCGCTCCAGGCGCAGCGACTCCGGATACTCGCCGGGCGCGATGGAGATCACCGCGCCCGCCTCGGCGGCGGCCAGGGCGCGCGCGATGGTGCGGTGGGCGCCGCGGCCCTTGGGGGCGACCAGGATCTTCATCGGTATCAGTTCGTTTCCTCGGTGCTGTCCGTGCTCTCGGTGCCTTCGATGCTCTCCGGATTCTCCCCGTCACCGGAGGAGGCGGTGTACCAGGGGCGGTTGAACTCCTCGCGCAGGAAGCCGCCCATGAAGCCCATGCTGAAGCCCTTGTCGCCGATCTTGCCCAGGAAGGGGATGCCGAAGATGTCGAGGGCGCCCTGGCGGTGGTACCAGCGGCCGCTCAGGTTGTGGATCAGCGCGGTACGGCCCGCACCGATGCTCACACCGCCGATGACGCCGCCGAGCGCGGCGCCCGCGCCCTCCAGGAAGGCGTCCAGACCGTCCAGCTTCACCAGATTGCCGTCCGCGTCCTTGACACCGAAGATCGCGGCCGAGGCGGCACCGGAGATGAAGCCGCCGATGATGCCGGAGGCGATGGCCACGCTGAAGTCGTAGGTTCCGGAGCGCCAGCGGGTGATCTTCTCGATACCGGCGTACTCGCCGGCCATGTTGTCGTCGTTGGGGCGCCGGGTGAACGGGTTGCCCGCGTCCACCTGGCTGTTGCCGACCTTCGTCCAGCCGCCCCTGTTGTCCGAGAAGTGGCCGAGCGAGAAGGTGCCCTTGACGCCCGCGGCGATGGTGGCGCCGAAGGCGGCCTTGGCCACGTCCAGCCAGGTGAACTCGGTGTCGGTGGCTGCCGAGATGATGCCGGTGATGGTCAGTGTGGCCAGGAAGTCGATGATCCACTCCTGGGCCATGTCCACCGCGAGCGACCGGGCGCCCTTGCTCATGAACGAGGCGTACTGCGACTCGCCCGCGCCGACCTGGGGCCGGGACCACTGCTGGTCGTTGACCTCGCGGTACATCCGGCTGAAGCCGCGGTACTCGGTCGCCAGGCCGAGGTAGTTGGTGTCGCGGCCGATGAGCTGCGCCGGCGGCATGGAGGTCATCGGAGCCGGCGGCGCGGGCGTGGGGGCCGTCCGGCCGGACGCCAGCGCGCCCGCCCAGTCGCCGAGCTGGTGGAGGGCGTCCCGGCCGGTGAGCGAGACCCGGCCGAACGGGTCGTAGCTGTAGACGTAGCCGGACATGGTGCGCTCGTTGATGACGAACTGGACGCCGCCGGGCTCGGCGTAGCGGCGCCACTGCTTCGTCCACTCGTGGCTCTCCAGGAGGGTGCCGTCGTCCAGCTTGATCCGGCGGCGGATCTCGATGCCGTTGTCGAACTCCTTCCACACCCGCAGGTCCTGGTTGACTCCGCCCACTGTGCCGGCGGCCGGCGGCTCCGCGTGGTACTCCCGGACCCGGGGCGGGCCGTCGTGGCTCCAGGCGCTGGTGCTGCCGTTGTTCGGCTGCTTGGGCATCTCCTGGATCTTGAAGACGGTGCCGTCCCGGGTGAAGGTGTCCTCCCAGCGGAAGCCGTTCTGCCAGTCCGCGTGCTTGGCGCCGTCCGCGTCGATCCACATCCGGGTGCGGTCGCCGACCTCACCGAAGGACTGGATGTTGCCGTGCCGGTCGATCTTGTTCCAGTGCCAGGTGATGGAGCCGTCGGGGTTCGTCTGCCGCCAGGCGTCGAGGGTGGTGCCGTCGGCCAGCATCCGGTGCTCGCGCAGCAGCGGGCCCGTCTCGCCCTTGATCACCCGGCCGTCGGCGCCGCGGACGGAGGCGAAGTCCTGGAACGACTCGCGGTCCCAGTACAGCTTGTTGCCCATCTTGCCGTTGAAGGCCATCGTGCGGATGCCGGAAGCGACCTCGGCCCCGGTGGCGTCGAACGCCTGCCAGGTGAGGTTCTTGCTGTCGGGCGCGCCCTTGGAGATGACGGTGATCTGCTCGCCGGTTCCGCTGGTGAACGTGTCCGAGCGGCCGATGACGTTGCCGTGGATGTCGTAGTGCGTCCAGTCGCTGGACCGGGAGTCGACGGTGAGCCGGAAGGTCCGGTCCCCGCTGCCGACCGTCACGCCTTCGCCGGTGCGGACCGCCGGCGAGGGGCGGAACTCCATCAGCGAGCCGTCCTTGAAGCCGATCCGGGCGACGCGGGTCTCGCCGTCACCGCGCACGTACGGGTTGACGCCGTCGGTGGCCCGGTCGGGCCGGAACCGGTCCTGGAAGAGCATGGTGCCGGCGTCGGTGTCCGGCCGGGCGGCCAGGTCGGGCCGGACCGGCGGCTGCGGCGGCGGCGCGTCCGCCGCGGCGCCGGGGGCGGGGGCCGGCGCGGGGCCCGGCCGGGTGTTGGTGACGGTGAAGGCGTCGGTGTCGAAGGTCCGGAAGCCCTGGAGCTTGTCCGTCCCCTCGGACCAGGGGAGGTCCTTGCCCTGCATGACGGTGCCGGGCGGCATCTTCACGTCGCCGACGGTCAGCTCGTTGCCGCTGCCGAGCTTGCGCACCTCGCGGACCATGTCGCCGGACAGGTTGATGGACTGGATGGTGCCGTTGCCGCTGGTGGCCGAGATGCCCTTGGTGGTGGGGGCGCCGCCCGCGGTGGGGCTCTCCTTCCAGACGGCGATCTGGAACTTGTTGTCGGTGCGCAGGTAGCTGAAGTTGTCCAGCGAGGTGTGGAAGTAGGTGTCGGGGGAGAGCACGTTGCGGAACCACACCGGCGGGCGCTGCTCGGCCAGCCGCTGGCTCTCCAGCCAGTTGCCGTTCTCCAGCTGCTTGCTGATCCCGGTCTCCTTGCCGGCCGGGGAGTGCGAGATCCAGCTGCCTTCCTTGAAGGAGCCGTCCGCGTCGACGGTCAGCTGCTGGTAGCGGCGCACGTCGTGCGGGGTGGGCTGGAAGCGGCCGAACTTCTCGTGCACGGTGATGGTGTTGCCGGTGCGCGGGTTGATCGCGACGTCCGTCCAGCCCCGGCCGTGGCCCCATTCGCGGGTGCCTTCGGCCAGGTGCTTGAAGTCGGCGTCGTAGCGGTGCCAGGTGCCCTGGGTGAGGGCCTGCCCGGCGGGTACGGCGTTCATCTCGGTGAGGACGTGGCCGCCGTCCGGGTTGGCCCGGAAGTGCCGCACCCGGTGGCTGAGGGAGCTGACGCGGCCGGTGTCGGCGACATCGAACCAGCTGCGCGTGGACTCGCCCCAGTGCCGGGTGCCGTGCTGGGCGATCGTGCCGTCCGGGGTGATCTCCGACCAGCGCGGGCGCTGGCTCATCCGCCCGAAGTCGCCGCCGCTGGAGGAGGTGTGCACGTCCAGGGTGTTGCCGTTGTGCAGCGGGCGGCGCATGAACACCTCGGCGCCGCCGTGGTGGGTGAGGCGGACGACGCCGTTGCCGTGGCCCTTCATGTCGACCGCGCCGCCGTCGTACAGGTCGGTGTACCGGTTCGGGGGCGGAGCGATGACCGCGCCGGTGTCGTCGGTCTTGATCCGCGACCAGGTGCCCTTGGTGGCGCCGTCCGTGTAGGTGACCTTGAGGTGCTGGCCCTGGATGAGCTCGCCGTCCCGGAAGACGTTGATCCGCTGCTCGACGAGCTTGCCGCTGCCGTCGTACACCTTGTACTCGCCGGCGCTGAGGCCCTGGTCGTCGCCGCGGGTGACGCGGAAGTTGGCGCCGTCGGCGGTGACGGTGGCGCGGGGGTTGTGGACCGTGGCGAAGTTCCCGTCGAGCAGGGTGTTGTTGTCCACGCGCAGGAACGCGCCGTCCACGTCGTCGGAGAGCCGGATGGTGTCGAAGGTGGTGCCGTCGGCGTCGGTGACCCGGAACCGGGTGACGTTCGTTTCGCCCACGGGCACCTCGACGCTCTGCGCGGTCCTGGTGACCCGGCCGTCGGCGCCGTGCAGGGTGATGGTGGTGCCGTCGGCGTTCCGGAAGCGGAAGCCGCCGCCGTCGAGCGAGGTGACGCGGACGTCGTTCACCTTGGCGAGCGTGGTGTTGTCGAGCACGTCCAGGGCGGTCACCGTCCGGCCGTCGGTGGTGACGCTGAACGTCCGCACGCTGTGGTTCGAGGTACCCAGCCGCACGGCCTCGAAGTCGAAGGCGCCGTCCTTCGTGAACGCCGTGATGCGCGTGTCGCCCGTCGTGTGGAAACCGTTGTCGCCGTGGCGGGCGAGGCCCAGGGTGGTCTGCGGGTTGCCGGCCGCGTCCATCGGGTGGGCGCCGGGGGCGAGCCGGCCGTCACCGACCGGGACGTGGGCGTACACGCTGGTGTTGTCGGCGTAGGTGAGACGGACGACGTTGTGGGTGTGGTCGCGGCCCGGGCCGACGACGATGCCCTGGTGGCCGTTCTGGATCCGGAAGGCGCCGCCCGGCTGGGCGACGACATCCACGCCGGCGAGGGGGTTGCCGCTCGGGTCGAGCAGCGCCGGGTGGGCACCGGTGCGCAGGAATGTGCCGTTGAGCGGGGTGCCGGTGAGCGCCTGGGCGCTGAAGGAGTGGTGTCCGTTCGCGCCGTGGAAGGTGAGTTCGTTGGTGCCGCGCAGGACGAATCCGTCGTCGCCGTGCCGGACGACGGCGAGGTCGGTGAGGTCGTGGCCACCGGCGTCGACGGGGTGGGAGCCCGGTGTGAGGCGGGTTCCGTCGACGGGGAGGTGGACGTGGCCGA
>NZ_JBHWJL010000022.1:0-3239 GCF_042731495.1 Streptomyces sp. NPDC059853 | reverse complement strand
CGGGTGGGAGCCCGGTGTGAGGCGGGTTCCGTCGACGGGGAGGTGGACGTGGCCGATGGTGGTGCCGCCCGGGCCGGTGAGGGTGGTGACGTTGTGGGTGTGGACGTTGCCCGGGCCCAGGATGAGGTCGTGGCCGCCGTACTGGATCCGCAGCGCGCCGCCGGGCTGCGGGGTCGGGGTGGCGACGAGGCCGCCGTTCGTGTCGAACAGCCCGGGGTTGTCGCCGCCGCGCAGGAAATTCCCGTCCAGCGGGGTGCCGCGGAGCGCGGGCGCGCTGAAGGCGTGGTCGCCGGTGCCGGTGTGGAAGGTGAGCGAGTCGTCGGTGCGCAGCACGAACTCGGTGTCGCCGTGCCGGACCAGCGCGATGTCGTCGATCGGGTGGCCGGCGTCGGTCAGCGGGTGGGCGCCGGGGCCCGCGTGGGTGGGTCCGGTCGGCCGGTGCACGACGCCCACGGGGTTGCCGTCGGCGTCCCGCAGGGTGATGACGTGGTGCGTGTGGTCGCCGTTGGGCCCGATGACGATGTCCCGGCCGCCGGACTGGACCCGGGTGGCGCCGCCGGGCAGCGCGGTGAGGTCGCCGGGGGCGGAGGCGACGGTGCCGTTCGGCCGGATCAGGCTGAGCGTCCCGTCCGCGGCGGCCCGCAGGGTCTGGATGCCGTGCAGGGCCCCGGCGGCCAGGGCCAGGTCCCGGTGGCTGAAGGCGTGGTGCGCGTCGTAGAAGACGGTGGCGCGTCCGCCGTCGGTCGGGTCGATCCGCAGGCCGCCGCCGTTCACCTCGACGACGGTGTTGCCCCGGGGCGTGTCGCCGCTCAGGAACGCGCCGTCCTCGGCGCGGTGGACGGAGACCCGGACGTTGTCGAAGTCGCCGTGGGAGAGGGTGATGTCCTGCTGGTGGCCGCGGAAGGCCGGGGTGCCGTCCGGGCCGAGGTTGAAGCTGTGGGTGTCGATCTGCCGGGGGCCGACCCGGATGTCCATGTCGAGGACGCGCAGGTCGGACGAGGTACGGATGTCGAGGACGTCGGATCCGCGGCCGACCGGCCCGACGCCGCTCAGACCGCCGTCCGGGCCGAACCGCAGCTCCAGCTGCCGGCCGGCCAGGCCGGGCAGATCGACGGTGCGCGGGGCGGGCAGCGCCGGGGCGACGGAGCCGGTGGTGCCCGGGGTGCCGGCGACGGGGGCGGGCGAGACCACCGTGGGGCCGCCGAGGGGTTCGTGGCTGGCCATGTCGAAGTCCCAGCGCCGGACCGAGCCGCCGTCGAGTGCCTGCTCGATGCGGATGACGGGGCGGGTGCCGTCGTGGGCCTCGAAGGCGCGCAGGCCGGGGATGTCCTCGCTGTTCTGGGTGATGGTGACCGGGAACCGGCCGCCGGAGCCGGCGTGCGGGGCGTCGACCCGGACCGAGACGCCGGGCAGGTCGGCGATGCCGTTGTAGGTGTGGACGGCGGGGATGGCCGACGAGGAGCTCATCATGAACACCTGGGTGACCATCGGCCGGGGCGGCACGGCGCTCGGTCCGAACAGGCCGAGGGTGCGCAGCGCCTGGAGGTCCATCGGGCTGAGCGGGTTCAGGTGCGCGCCGCCGGTCTTCAGGTTCAGCGACTCGATGCCGGGCTGCTTGGCGGGCGGCGCGGGCTGGGTCAGGTCGACGCGGCCGATCTCGTTCGTGGCGGGGGTGCCGCCGTGCTTGGCGTTGACCTCGGGCGTGTTGACGTGGCCACCGGCGGGGGTGGGGGTGTGCGGGGTGCCGCCGAGGCCGACGGGGGAGGTGCCCGGGCTGACGGCGGGGGTGACGGCGCCGGTGGCCGGGGCGGCGACGGGGGGCGGGGTCACCTGGCCGGTGGCGGGCGCGACCTGGGCGGACGGCGGGGCGACCTGGGCGGACGGCGGGGTGAGGGTGGCGCCCACGCCGGGGTTGACCTGGCCGGTGGTGGTGATCTCGGGGGTGTCGATCCGGCCCGCGCCGTTGCCGCCGCTCAGGTTGATGCCGAGTTCGGGGACGCTGACGTGCCCGACGGCGGGGGTGCCGCCGGTGCCCGGTACGGCGCTCACCTGGCCGTTGACGGAGGGCAGGTCGGCGAGGCGGGCGGCGGCGCCCGGGGCGTTCAGCTGGAGTGAGTCGAACTTGCCGCCGACGTTCTGGAGCGTGGGCGGCGTGACACCGTGGCTGACGCTGGTGTTGACGTTGTTGAGGGCGTTGACCGCGGGGGTGTCGACGGCGCCGACGCCGCCCACGCTCGGGGTCGTGATGCCGTTCACGCCCGGGGTGGTGACGGCGCCCACGCCGGGGGTGGTGACCGGGGTGATGCCGTTGCCGGTGGCCGGGACGGTGACGCCGCCGACGGACGGCGGGGTGACGGTGGCTCCGGCGGGCGGGACGATGTGGTTGATCGCGTTGATCTCGGGGGTGCTGATGCTGCCGAGGCCCTGGCCGGAGTTGAGGTTGATGCCGAGTTCGGGGACGCTGACGCTCCCGGCGGCTGGGGTGCCGACGGTGCCGGGTACGGCGTTCACCTGGGCGTTGACGGAGGGGAGATCGACGATCCTGGCGTCGATGTTCGGCATGCTGAGCTGGAGCGAGCTGAACTTGGCGCCGACGTTGTTGAGGGTCGGCGGGGTGATGGCCTGGCTGATGCTGCCGGTGTTGATGTTGCCCAGGCCGCCGAGGCCCGGTGCGTCGACCGCGCCCACGCCCGGCACGTTGATGGAGTTGAAGCCGCCGAGGCCGGGCGAGGAGATCGAGGGGCTGATGGCCCCGACGCCGGGGGCGTTGACGGTGGGCATGGAGGTGCCGATGCCGGGCACGGTGACGGCGCCGACGGCCGGGGTGTTCACCCCCGGGATGTTGGCGGTGATGCCGGGGAGGTTGAAGCCGCCGACGCCCGGGGTGTTGACCGCCGGCATGCTGACGCCGACGCCCGGCACGTTGACCGCGCCGACGCCGGGGGCGTTGACGACCGGCATGTTCGCGCCGAGGCCCGGGACGGTGACCCCGCCGACGCCGGGCGTGGTCACGCCGTTGATGCCCGGGGTGGTGACGGACGGCATGTTCGCCCCGATACCGGGGACGGTGACGGCGCCCACGCCCGGGGTGTTGACGGCGGGCATGTTGGCGCCCACACCGGGCACGGTGACGGCACCGACGCCCGGGGTGTTGACGGCGGGCATGCTCGCGCCGACACCCGGGACGGTGACGGCACCGACGCCGGGGGTGTTGACGGCGGGCATGCTCGCGCCGACAC